>JAQWHO010000350.1 GCA_029249355.1 Thalassotalea sp. | reverse complement strand
GAGTACCTACAGCAATAAATTGAATGCTACCGTGCGATACGCCTTTTTCAGCGTCTGTTGTAAAATTTAGTAAACCATTCTTGTAGGTTTCTTCAACTAAAGGAGTAAGACCTGGTTCATAAATAGGGATAAGACCTTTTTTTAGGTTTTCAATCTTTTGCTCGTCGATATCAACACACATCACATCGTGGCCAACTGACGCTAAAATTGCAGCTTGTACAAGGCCAACATAACCTATTCCAAATACGGTAACTTTCATAATATCCCTAAAAAATTGCTTATATACGCGTTATGTTAATTTTAATTGGGTTTGGTATCAATAACAAAGCATTTAAAAATTCATCGCTTTCTTATATGGGGAATTAATTAACCACTTAATTTTTGCGTTATTCTGATACTGAGCTTTGATTATTGATTGATAATTAAGGTAATAATTCAGATATTCCCACTAATTGAATATCGTGCTCAGCAAGTTGAGGAATTAAATATTGTAAGGCAGCCATGGTTTCAGGGTGAGGATGAGCAATAGCTACCACGCGTTTGTATTTGATTGCTTGTTTGATGAGCTGTGAAAACTGACCGCTGATATAAGTCTCGTTAAGTTCATTATCAAGAAATAAATGGCGACTCAAATTAGGTACACCGAAGTGGCGAGCTAATTTTCTGGCTTTACTGTTTTCTGTGGTCACACTATCAATAAAAATTAAGTCATTTTCTTTAAGGTAACGCATTGTCCAAGCCATGGGTGAATATAATTTAGTGAGCTTACTGCCCATATGATTATTGATCCCTATGGCGAACGGAATTTCAGCAAATGAGTCAGCTAAACTGTTTCTTATTGACGATTCGTCCATATCGACAGTGAGCGCACCAGGACCTAATGTTTTACCATTTTCAGCTTCCATAGGAATATGCAAGATCACATCTTTATGTTTCGCATTGGCTTGCTCAGCTAATTTTTTACCAAAAGGAGTATGAGGTAAAATGGCATAAGTGACAGCGCCGGGAAGATTTAAGCTGGCATTGTCTGTTTTTCGGTAACCAATATCGTCAATAATAATAGCGACTTTTGCTTGTTGAGCAAAAGCGATGTTGGTTGATAACAGTAAAAGTATGGGGATTAAGTAACGCACAAATAAGGGTGACTAATGTTTAATAATGAATGTTGAAGTAATCAGAGTAACAGGTAAGTTTTTTCAAATCGAGCTAATAGCAGCTAAAGCATTGTAAAAAAATCCGACAGTGAAAAAACAAAGAATCAAACCGCTTATTTAACGGCACCAAAGTTTAGGATTAACAGCTTGACCGTTATAACGAATTTCAAAATACAGAGCTGATTGTGATTGGCCACCACTTTGCCCCACTAACGCAATAGGTTCACCAGTTTCAACACGTTCACCGACCGATTTTAGCAGCGCTTGATTATGGCCATATAAACTCATATAACCTTCGCCATGATCGATGACAGTAACTAACCCATAGCCTTTAAGCCAGTCTGAAAATAATACGGTACCGTTATGAATGGTTTTTACTTGTCTGCCTAAAGGAGCCGCCATTAATACGCCTTTCCACTTTAAGTAATCTTGTTTTCTTGAACCGAAACTTCGGTTTATTTTACCTTTTACCGGCCAAGATAATTTACGTTTGAGTTTACTGAGCCCGGTTAAATCAACTTCTTGTTTACTTAATTGGGCTATTCTCGAAAGCGCTGCGACTAAATCAGCTTCTTCTTCTTCGAGTTTTCTCAGTTTCTGCTTTGAATTAAGTAATTGTTTATTGAGTTGTGCAACCGTTGATTGTCGCTGGTTTTTATTGTTTTTTAGAGAAGTTTTTTGTTGAATTTGTTCGCTTTCAAGTACTTGCAGTTGCTCGGCTTGTTGCTTCTGCTGGCTGGTAATTTCTACCAGTTGAGCAATAGTTACTTTGTATTGATCTATTTCTTTTATTCTAGCTTTATTTAAATATTGATAATAAGTAACGGTTCTTTGTACGCTGCCGGGGTCTTGCTGATTCAAAATAAGCTTCAAATAATCATGATGTCCAGTCGAATAAGCCGTGCGTAATTGTTTCGCGAGAACGGTTTCTTGTTGCTGTTTTTCACGCGTCATTTGACTTTTTTCTTTAATCAATTCATTCAAACGTTTTTTAGTATTTTTCAACGAACTTTCGGTTTTATTCAGAGTTTTGATAATATTAGCTATCGCTAGATCATCTACTTTCAGTTGAGCGAGGAGTTTTTGTCTTTTACTGTCAACTTGCTTTATAGTCGTTTTTTGTTTGTTGATGGCGCTTTTTACATTTGAGAGTTTTTCGCCTGTGCTTTCTTGTGCAATGCTTTCCTGCGCAATACTTTTCTGAGTAACGCAAATGATAAGTAGCATGAACAAAAACAGCACGAGAGATTGTTTTTCTCGTGCTGTAAATTTAAGACAAGTATTTAGCATGGTCATTTTTATCGAAATATATTTTTATAAAAAATAGGTGAATTCGATATGATTATGAATCAAGCTCCATCAAATTAGTACCAGTCATTTCTTCTGGTTGTTCCATGGCCATTAAATTAAGAAGAGTAGGTGAAATATCACTTAGCGCACCTGATTGAGCTGGCGTCGCTTTTCTGCCCACATAAATTAATGGTACAGGCTCACAAGTATGTGCGGTATGGGCTTGTCCAGATGAGTTATCAACCATTTGCTCAGCATTACCATGATCAGCCGTAATTAAACATTCACTGCCTGTTTTTTCTAATGCTTTTAATACTCGGCCTATACTACTATCAACAGCTTCACAGGCTTTTACCGCGGCATCAAACTTTCCAGTATGGCCAACCATGTCACCATTTGGATAATTACAGACAATAAAATCATGTTTGCCACTTTCAATCGCTTCAACAAGCTTGTCGGTAAGCAATGTCGAATTCATTTCTGGTTGCAAATCATAGGTAGCCACTTGAGGTGAAGGGATCAAAATACGCTCTTCCCCTATAAAAGTGTCTTCTTTTCCGCCGCTGAAAAAGAACGTTACGTGTGCATATTTTTCTGTTTCAGAAATACGTAATTGTGTTTTATTATGCTTTTCAAGCCATTCACCCAACACATTATTTAAAGGTGTTGGTGGAAATGCACAGCTTGTTTTTATGTCTGCTGCATATTGCGTCAACATTACAAAGTCTGAAAGTTTTGGTGTTTTTTGACGAGCGAAACCGTCAAAATCTGCATCAACAAATGAACGGGTAAATTGACGAGCACGATCTGCTCTAAAGTTCATAAAAATAACACTGTCGCCATCATTAATACTTATCACATTGCCTTGAGGGTCTGTGATTGCCGTAGCTTTAACAAACTCATCATTTTCATCACGTTGATAGGCTGAAGCTAATGCATCAACCGCATTAGAAAATTGATATTCACTTTTACCTTGAGTCATTAAGTTATAAGACGTTTCGACACGATCCCATCGTTGATCTCTGTCCATTGCGTAATAGCGACCAATAATTGAAGCGATTTGCCCACAACCTAATTCAGCAAACTTTTCTTGCGTTTTAATTAATGATGCTTCTGCGCTTCTTGGTGGCGTATCGCGGCCATCTAAAAAAGCATGCAAATATATTTTTTCAGCGCCACGTGCTTTGGCTAGTTCTATCATCGCAATAATATGGTCTTCATGACTATGTACACCACCCGGTGACATCAAGCCACAAATATGAACGGCTTTATTATTTGCAACAGCTTTATCTACCGCCTGACAAAGTGCAGGGGTTTGTTGAAATTCATTATCAGCTATAGATTTAGTAATACGGGTAAAGTCTTGATAAACAATACGACCCGCACCTAAATTTACATGACCAACTTCAGAATTTCCCATTTGTCCATCAGGTAAACCTACTGCCATGCCCGAGGTTTGAATAAGCATATTTGGGTAGTTTGCCATCAAATTATCAATTACAGGGGTTTTTGCATGAAAAATGGCATTTGATTGTTCATTTTCACGATAGCCCCAGCCATCTAAAATGATAAGAACGGTAGATTTTTTGTTGGACATACTGTTTTCCGAAGTTCAGGTAAGTGAAAATTAGATATATGTTTGTCAGTATATCAATGTGAGTAGGGAAATTCTCTAAATGTACTAGACAAAATTGTTCTATTGCATGCCGCATATAGAGAGTTAAACCCAAATAATTTCAAGAATTAGTGAAAATGTAGTATTTACGCTATAAAAAATGACAGTAATCTGTATACTGTCGAGAAATTTTTTGTAGATAAATATTAGATCATTTATGGAACAATTTAGTTCATTTTTAGCTGGTAACCCAATGTTAAGCGCTGCTTGGGTTGGTATTTTTATTGCGATTATCGTGACGACTATTCGTATTAAAATGTCACCAATCAAACAATTAAGTCCTCAAGAATTAACGTTTGCTATAAATCGTGAAGATGGTGTTGTTTTAGATATTCGTGCTGAAAAAGATTTTAAAAACAGCCACATTATTGAAGCGAAGCATATAACAGCTGAAAAATTGAAGAATAATGACTTCACAGCTCTTGAAAAATATAAAGATAAACCCATCATTGTAGTATGTGCAGGCGGGATCACAGCCTCTAAAGCAGCAGATCAGCTTTTTAAAGCCGGCTTTAATAAAGCTAGTTTACTTAAAGGTGGTATGAACGCTTGGACAGGTGCTGGTTTACCGGTTGTTAAAAAGTAAATAACGATAAGCTCTCTTATTTTTTAAGGTTAATTATGGCAGTTGAAATTTTTACTAAAGTAACATGTGGCTTTTGTATGAGAGCAAAGATGTTACTTGATCATAAACAAGTTAAATATACTGAAATAAAAATTGATAATGATGCCGCTTTAAGAGAACAAATGATTCAAAAGAGCAAAGGCGCATTTACTGTACCGCAAATTTTTATTCATGATCATCATGTAGGTGGTTGTGATGAATTATATGCGTTACATGCACAGAACAGATTAGATGCTTTATTAGAAAGCGAAGGATAAACGACTTAAACTAAGTGATAATTGAACTTCATTTATTGCTTTTTCATTAATTTTAAAACATGCATATTGCATGAAGTATAGGAAATAAACTCATGGCTGACGAAAACCAAACAAACGCTGAAGGTGCAACTGAGCAAAAGCAAGAAGCACCACAATTTGCTATTCAACGTGTTTATACAAAAGACATTTCTTTTGAAACACCAAACTCGCCAGCGATTTTTCAAAAAGAATGGAAGCCTGAATTAAAGTTAGATTTAGACACTCGTTCAGCAAAATTATCTGATGATACATATGAAGTGATTTTAGCGTTAACAGTAACAGCAACTGTTGAAGGTCAAACAGCCTTTTTAGCGGAAGTACAACAAGCAGGTATTTTCACAATAGGTAACCTTCCTGATACACAATTAGCACATACTATTGGTGCTTTCTGCCCTACAACATTATTCCCATATGCACGCGAGTCTGTTGCAAATTTAGTGAATCGTGGTTCGTTCCCACAAATTAATTTAGCACCTGTTAACTTTGATGCATTATTTGCTTCTTACGTACAACAAGCTAATGAAAAAGCAGCTCAAGCACCTGCAGGCGCTGAAACACACTAATTAGTGTGTTGAACGGTAGTTAATATTTTGGCTAAAATTAGTGTAATTGGGGCAGGCTCTTATGGAACTGCCCTTGCTATCTGTTTTGCTCGCAATGGACATGAAACGCTATTGTGGGGACGAGATCAGCAACACATAAACAATATGACTACTTCTCGTAGTAATGAAAAATACCTACCAGGTAGCAAATTCCCTGCGCCTTTGGTGTTATCCTCAGATTTAGCTGCCACAATTCAAGCAAGTGATAACATTTTAGTCGTGGTGCCAAGTCATGTATTTGGTGACATGCTTAAGCAAATTAAACCTTTTTTACGTCCTAATGCAAAGATTGCTTGGGCAACAAAAGGGTTAGATCCTCAATCTGGTAACCTATTGCAAGATGTTGCTCGAGATATTCTCGGTGATGAAATTTCACTTGCGGTACTTTCTGGGCCAACATTTGCTAAAGAAATGGCTGCGGGTTTACCTACTGCAATATCTTTATCATCAACAGATGATACTTTTGTTTCTGAATTATCAGACTTACTGCACTGTGAAAAAACCTTCCGCGTTTATTCCAATAACGACTTTATTGGTGTGCAGTTAGGCGGAGCTGTAAAAAATGTTATCGCAATAGGCGCTGGCATGGCAGATGGCATTGGTTTTGGTGCTAATGCTCGCACCGCTCTTATAACTCGTGGTTTAGTTGAAATGACCCGCTTGGGTGAAGCGTTAAATGCACAACCTACTACCTTTATGGGTATGGCAGGGTTAGGTGATTTAGTCTTAACTTGTACCGATAATCAATCACGTAATCGCCGTTTTGGTTTAGCGTTAGGTCAAGGAACGAGCGTTGAACAGGCGATGAAAGATATTGGTCAAGTGGTTGAAGGTTATCGCAACACTAAAGAAGTTTATATGCTTGCTGAGCGAATGAATGTTGAAATGCCGATAGTTGAGCAAGTTTACCAAGTACTCTATTGCGGAAAAGATACAAAATTAGCAGCATCTGATTTGCTCTCACGAGAACGTACTTACGAGTAATTTTCGATTAGAAATTTTCTTCTAAAAATTACTATCTTCATAATGTCTTAGAATAAAATATTCAGTGTTAAGACTTTGCGGCTTAACTTTCTTAAATGAAGCCGCTATAAAAGTAGAATCAAACTGAGTTTTCAAATCCTAGTTGTCGCCATGCTTCATAGATAATGACGGCCGTAGCATTGGATAAATTCATGCTTCGACTATCTTTAATCATTGGAATGCGAATTTTATCTTGATCAGGTATTTGCTGTCTAACGTCTTCTGGTAAACCTGCCGTTTCCGAGCCAAATAGTAAATAATCACCAGAGGTAAACTTTACATCACCATAATAGTTAGTTGCTTTAGTAGTGATGGCTAAAATTCGCTTAGGCTGCTCACTTTCGACAAAAGCATGAAAATTTTTATGACGCTTTGTCGCGGCAAATTCGTGATAGTCCAACCCCGCCCGACGCAACTTTTTATCATCAAAATCAAAACCTAAAGGTTCTATTAAATGCAGTCTAAACCCTGTATTTGCACATAGGCGAATGATATTCCCTGTATTGGGCGGGATTTGAGGTTGAAATAAAACCACATCTAACATAAGTATTCTCAATAATTAATTAACCGTTTGATTATACCTTGTGCTTAGGTTCTGGTAAAAGTCTTGCTATCATATAACGAGATATTTTTGATAAGAAGTATATAAATGACCTCATCAAAACAAAGCTATGATTTTCTAGTCCGTTTGGCGGCAATAAGTGCAACAGTAACCGCATTAATCTTAGTGATCATAAAGCTTTATGCTTGGTTGGCAACAGATGCGAGCGCAATGTTAGCTTCTGCCACTGACTCAATGTTAGATTTATTTGCTTCAATTATGAATGTGATTATTTTGCGTTTTGCTTTAGCGCCTGCGGATCAGGAGCATAAGTTTGGTCATGGTAAAGCAGAAAGTTTAGCCGGTTTGGTTCAAGCTGCATTTGTCTCAGGCTCTGCACTGTTATTAATGATTAATGGTGTGGAACGCATTATTACCCCTAAAGTTATTGTGCACTCTGAAATTGGTATTTGGGTCAGCGTTATTGCTATCGTGCTAACGTTAGGTTTAGTGGTTGTGCAAAAATACGTTATCGCTAAAACTCAATCTTTGGCAATAAGTGCAGATTCATTGCACTATCAATCGGATTTGATTTTGAATTTAGGGGTATTAGCGGCTTTATTTTTGAGTCAAGGCTATTGGCTAAGAGCTGATGGGGTATTTACATTGTTAGTGGGCATTTACTTATTGTATGGCGCAGGAAAAATAATATGGTTAAGTGTTCATCACTTAATGGATCATGAGCTATCACCTGATGAAGTGAGTCAAATTAAAGCGATTGTTTTATCACATGATAAAGCTTTAGGCTTACATGAGTTGAGAACTCGACAAGCTGGACAACAACGATTTATTCAATTCCACTTAGAGTTAGATGATAACTTAACGTTACTCGCCGCACATAGTATAGGTGAGGCGATTGAACAGGAGATTGAACAAGCATTAGCGCCATGCGAAGTCTTTATCCATCATGATCCAACATCAGTAGTACCTGATAAAGTAAATAGTCCTGAAGGAAATACTACTACTGTCTAATTATGGGTTTTATTTATCCAGTCGCGAATGAAAGATAGCGCTTGATTTCGATATTGATCGCTTTCAAATAACAATTCATGACGAGCTCCCTCAATGACTAATGGCTGTGATTGAAGACACAATTTTGGTTTGAGTCGATTCAATTGCTGGCAAAAATCATTTTGTACTAGGTTGTCCACAATCGTATCTTCACCTGCTTGCATAATCGCAATGGGCGTAGTGATTTTATTAAGTTCTGAAAATATTGTTTGGTTGACGATTATGGCTTGTTTTAACCAATTAAATGTCACGCCACCTAATTGAAGCTGAGGGTATTCTCGATATAAGTCGATAAAAGTTTGATAGCGTATTTTTGAATGCATTAAACTATTCTCGTCAAAATGCTTTGCTTGGTAATCGCTTTGACCAATAAAGTACCAAGCTTGATCAGTAAACAATTGATTGAAAAAAGTACCTGAATTTATTAATGTTTTAGCCAGCCATTCGGGTAGTCCACCTTTATTTATCGCGATCATTGGAGAAGAAAGCAGAGTTGCTTTAACCGAGTCTGGATATTTTTGAATTAACCGAGTCGCAATTGCACCCCCCATTGAATGAGCAAGAACGAGAGGCTTTTCTCCTGTAGGGCAACTTGGGCTAACAATCGTGGTGATAAACGTGTGCAAATCGTCAGTATAATCATCAAATTTGCCGACATAACCCTTATGTGGGTTGTCGAGTAAACGTTCAGAAAGGCCTTGTCCGCGATGATCGATAATAAATAGACTGATGTTCAATGAGGATAAATCAAACGCCAATTCTTTATATTTTAGATAACCTTCCGAGCGTCCGGGTGAAATAACTAAGCAATTTTTTGGTTGACTGGCAATAAAGGCTGCGTAATTAATACGTTTATTATCTATCCCTTGAAATGAAGAAAATTCTCCTGTTTGCCAAAAATCAGCAATGTCAGATGAGAGTTGTTCATTTAATTGTTCTTCTTGGGTGAAAGAGAATGCGCTTGTCATAAATATACTATTGATACCTATCATTAAAAAAACAGATAAAAGCCAAGTTTTAACAGTCATATTTAAATATTATTAGCCTTATTTATCGGTAATTCTATGGTAATAGTTAAACCACCGCTATGGTTATTTTTTGCTGATATTTCACCTTGATGAATTGCTATCGCTTGTTTTGCTATGGCAAGCCCTAAACCTGTACCTCCGGTTTCTCTATCTCTTGCGGTCGATACGCGATAAAAAGCGTTGAAAAGTAAGGGGAGTTGCTCTTCAGGTACGCCGGTTGCTGAGTCTGCGATAGAAATACAAAAGCATCCCGCTGATATTTCTGAACTAACTGTTATTTCGCTATTTTCTTCACTGTGCTTTATCGCATTAATCAAAATATTGTTTAATGCGCTCAGTATTAAAGTTTGATCGAGTAATAGACGACAATCAACCGAAGTATAATTGATAATGCTAATTGATTTTTCATTGGCTAAATACTGCGCATCTTCAACGGCAGTTGCTAACAATGCGCTAGCTTCTAGTGAGACAAAGTCAGCTGCTTGAAAAGTATTTTCCATACGCGATAAAGACAATACATTACTGATCATATTATCAAGTTGGCCTATTTCCCGTTCACAACGCGCAATATGTTTATCGAGGTTTTTACCTTGTTTAGCTGAGCTTTCAATTAAACCAATAGCTATTTGTAAACGTGTCATTGGAGATCTCAGTTCATGAGATACATCGGCTAATAATCGCTGATGTGCATGAATATTCGTCGTTAATTTTTCAGCCATATGGTTAAAGCTTTTTGCCATTTCGCCCAGCTCATCATTTCTTTTTTCGCCATTAATAACACGTGCTTGATAATTACCTTTACCAATTTCGGTGGCAGCATGTTTAATTGCGATGATAGGGCGAGTTAACGTTTTTGCTAACAACCAACATAAGCTTAGGCTTATTAAAAGAGGAATGATGATGCGCACCCAAAATGGTAATTGCATAAACATAGACCCGAAATGAGGATGTTTAGACTTAACAACAATATATAATTGATAGTTTGAGTTATTCACTTGAATTTGTTTTGGCCCGGTCACTCGGGCAAAAGGAAATTGAACAGTCGTTAAATTACTAAAACTATTTTTGGCTAAAAATGAGGCCATAGTTTCAGAATCACGCCGATTATTGTGAAAAACTTCTTGAGTATTAACATCTTTAATTAAAATGGAAATACCCGGTGGAAAAGGCGCTCGTTTTAAAATGGAATCAATATTTTGAGGAGCCTTTTTAGTGATGCGCTTGGCGTATTTCTCTAGTTTACGGATATCTTCTTGTTTATTAGGGATGATAATACTTTGGTGCTCTATTTGTGCGAAAACGAAACGAGTAATGAGGATAGAAGCAAGCGTGATTAACCAAAAGGATAAAAATAATTTTACGCCAATTGAGGAAAGAGCTTTTTTTATTTTAATTATCATCGCTGTTATCCTTCCCCTGATAGAAAAATATAACCCGACCCACGTACGGTTTTTAATTTGTCGCTTGGACTAAAAGGCAGTAATTTACGGCGAATATTACTGACATGCATATCAATACTACGATCGAAAGGGCTGAGTTTTCGCTTTAATACATGCTCTGAAATTTCCGCTTTGCTGATAATAGTGCTGGCGGATTTCATAAGTAACTCTAATATTTGATACTCAGTGCCTGTTAACTCAATCAAATGCTCGTGACAATGAACTTCACGCGTCGCATGATTTAATGAGACAAAATTAACTTCTTGAAGAGACGTTGGTTGTTTCTGATTCATTGTGATATCAATACGTCTTAGAATGGCTTTTATTCTTGCGATTAATTCACGGTGCTGAAAAGGTTTCGCTAAATAATCATCAGCACCGAGTTCTAAGCCTAGTATTTTATCAGCTTCATCTCCTTTTGCTGTTAACATCAAAATAGGTGTTTTGTGTTTGCCTCCTAATGCTTTAAGTACTTCAAAACCGGTAAGCTTGGGCATCATCACATCAAGTAATATTAACGAATACTCTTCATCTCTTGCTTGTTCAAGACCGCTTAAACCATCATGGCAACAAAATAATTGATAACCTTCAAGCGCTAAATATTCAGATAATAAGCTGGTTAATTCTTTATCATCATCAATGATCAATAGCTTTATTTGTTTTGTCATTAGTATTTAGCGCCTTTAATTTTGTACTCTCACCGTTATATCATAACTGACATATATTCGCTTCTGCGAAACTTTACATAACCTTTACACTGCTTTGCGTTTCTTTGCGTTGAATTATATATCCTAAATATGAAGTTAAAATTTATTCGTTAATAAGTAAGGAAAAATTATGAATATTAAACCAATGTTATTAATCAGTACTCTATTAGTGGGCAGTATCGCATTACTTCCTTGCCAAGAAGTAATCGCTAAAGAAAACCAGACTGTTCATACAAAGCAGGTAAAAAAAGATAAAAAGCATCCAATGATGCGTCAATTTAAGAAAATGGCAAAACACCTGCAATTATCTGATGAGCAAAAAGTAAAAGTTAAGGCTATTTTTGAACAAGCTAAGGCGAGTTCAGGCGCTCAAAGAGAATCGATGAAAGGCTTTAAAGAACAAGTCAAATCGTTAATGGAATCACCGGTGTTTGATGACAAAGCCTTTAATGAATTACACAGTCAGTATCAAACGAAATTCACTGAAATGGCATTGCTTAAAGCAAAAAATAAACACGCTATTTTACAAGTTTTGACGACTGAACAACGTGAAAAATTTATGAAATTTAATATGAGATCCAAGATGAAGCATAGAGGATAGTTTATTACTGAAAAATATTACTCAGCTAAACTAAATGAGAATATCTTTGTCATTTTGCTTTCTACCGGTTGCCCATTTACTTGAGCGGGTAGAAAGCGCCATTTTGCCATGGCATTACGAACAGCACTTCTAAAATAACTAACGCGATTTTTTTGCTCAAACGTTATATCTTGAACAGCCCCGTCAGTATCAATAATAAAGTTCACTGTAACATCCATTTCAATACCTCTTCTTGTCGCTGTTGAAGGGTATTTGGGATCTGGAGATCTTAATATCTCGGCACTTTTTCTGTTAGGCGTGTTTGGTAATTCTTGGGACTTTCTTGCGCTAGAAATTGTATAAAGTGGCTGTGCTTTAGTATCTGTAGATAATACTATTTCATTGAAAGATTCTTGTTCACTTTCTAGTATTGGCTCATCAATTAAAGCAGCAACCTGTGTAGAATAAGGGTTATTCATTTTGGATTGTTTATTTAAAGAATCGGTTCGCTCAAAAGCTAATTCGGATATAGATTTTTCTTGTGGTTTAGTTAATAAAGCTTCTGTTTGAGATTCATCAGCAATCTCTTTGATTAAAGGTGCTGCTGATTTGGTCATAACTAATTGCTTTTTCAGATTTTCAGCTTGAACTTCTTGTACTTTGTTAGCGGCGCTATTATCAGCAAAATTATGACTAATTTGTTCCTTACTAGTATTCTTCGTTTTAATAGGGAACTCTTCTGAAATTTTAACCGATTTTATCGCTGTTTTTACTGGTGAGTTTTTAGCGATGAGCGCTTTTTGACTGACGCCTTTTGACACTGTATTTTTTTGTTCGTGCTGCAATAACATCTGTGCAATAGATGTTGAAGATAAATTAGCAGCATTAGTTGGCTGCTGTTTAATCATATCACTTGCCGTTTTAAAAAATGAAATTCGGCCAGAAGTAAAATCAATAATTGTGGTATTTAAATAAGGTTTTATAGCAACAATAAAAACAGAGAATATGATTAATACAGACGCTAAAAATTTGCCAGAATCATCATTCGATGAACAATGATGTTGGTCAATTAGTCTGACTACACGTTGTTTTAAATCACCACCAGAAGCAGCCATTGCCATATTTGGGATTGCATGGTTACGATGCTTACGACATAAACTTGCGGTATCTGCTAGTGTGTGGGCATATGCTATCGGGCTTCCACCAACTTTAACGGCGATATCATCACTACAATACTCTCTTTCATTACGCATTTGTTTTGATATCCAAAGTACCGCAGGGTGAAAAAACAGTAATGTTTCAATTAACGTTTGGAAAAAATTAACTAAATAATCATGACGGCGAACATGCGCTAATTCATGAAGAATCAGCATATCTAATTGTGTTGGTGTTAATCCAGACAGCATTGCCGCAGGGATTAATATAACGGGCTTCAACCAACCAATAGCCATGGGAATATCAGTTTTAAGTGAAATAAGTAACCGAGGTGTTTTACGTAAATTAATGTTTTGAACCAATTGTTCGAAACGCAGTTGTAGCGCTGATTCTGCTGGAATAGTTCCTTTCTTTGGTAGCTGATTAACGTTATATAACTCAATTGTTAATTTTGCCGCTAAAAAAGTAACCACGCTAAACCACAAAATAGAAACATAAGGCAGTGCCTCGAAAATATCTTGATACCAGGATATCGTTTCGCTACTCGCTAAATCTACTGTATTCTCAATGAAAGCGGTAGGTTCTTGCTGAACGACTAACTGAATGTAATTCGGCTGATATATCGCAAAATACGTCAAAATTGGCACAATTAAACACGCAATCATCGCAATAGCTGATAACGTGTATCGTGTTCGAGATTGTTGATGAGGGGTGATGATCAAAAGAAACTTTAATGCGAGCGCAATTAAACATCCCTGCCATAAAAAATGGATCAGGGTTAATGCTAAATTATATAATAAGGGGCTACTTATTACGCTATCCATTATTGTCCTTGAGAATTATTTCTAAGGTTATTCGATATTATTAATCTTGTTGTTCTAACTCATTCAATAACTGACGTATGTCAGCAATTTCTTCTTTACTTGTTGAATTATTCAAAGCGCGCATGACAAGTTTAGACGTTGAACCACCAAACGCTTTGCTGACTAGATCTTTGAGCAAAGATGATTGAGTAAAGGTTTCGCTATTAGCCGCAGCATAAACATGAGCGCGATTACTTTCATCACGAATAACTAGCGTTTTTTCATGCATTATTTGTAAAATTTTTAGCACAGTTGTGTAACCGGTTTTTTGCGTTTCGCTCACAGTTTCATGTACTTGTCGAACTGTTGCAGGGCCTAATTTCCAAAGAATATTAAGTAGAGTAAGTTCTGCTTCAGTTGGCTTGATACCATTATTATCTCGAGCCATTAAAATTCCTTAATGCATTATTAGATAAACTGTTACAATTATATTACGAACTTAATCGTATCTCGTGTTGATAAAATGAGCAACCTTAAATGTTAATTTATTTTTATGGTTATTTAAGGTATTGAATATAATAAAGTTATTATTATACTCGTTAAGACGGGTTTAACTATCCTTACAATTACTTAAGTAATTTCGCACATTTTTTGGGAAATTAGTGAAGATAGCATCAACCTTTAACTGCTGACAAAGTTCTATCTCTTCAATTCGATCAACGGTATAAACCCACACTTCTAAACCTCGTTGATGAGCATCCTCTATAAGCGCTTGATCGAGACAATCTATTGCCGGGTTAATTGCAAAGCATTTTAAATCTTTGGCTATGCAAGCGTAGTCTAGAGGGTTGTGAGCAATCAATGCGGCGGTTGCAATCTCAGGTATTATTTTTGCGCTATGAAATAAAATGTGATGATTAAAAGATGATAATACGAACTGATGTGATGAAAAACCGTCATTTCTTATTGCATTATTAATGATGGATTTAAGCGCGAATAATTGCGTGTTGATAATATTGATATCACTGCTGATCGTTTTTAATTCAATATTGACCAATGCTCGGCCAGCAATTATCGTTAGAGCGTGTGACAGTGTGATTAAAAGTTGTTCTTGACCTATAGATAGTTGCGTTAACTCTGCGATTGAATGCTGATTATAGTGACCTTGGCCATTGGTTGATTTATCTAAATAAAAATCGTGAAGTACGATGAATTGCTTACTTTCATCATGAAAATGCACATCAAGCTCAATACCATCCGCTTTTTGTAAAATAGCTTGCTCAAAGGCAAGTAATGAATTTTCAGGAAATTCACCACTTGCACCACGATGAGCAATTATTTTCATTAAGCGTTTTTATCAACAATGATGTCAGCGTAATGTTCACCTAAACGAGTCACTGTTTCAGGCCCTGCGGTTTCATTGAAGTTGATCATATTAGGCGAGAAGGTTGAAACAACGGTAGAGCCTAGTTTAAAGCGACCCATTTCATCACCTTTGTTAAATCGAATAGCATCAACGCCATCTTCAGGGTATGTCCATTTGAAGATATCTTTCCCTGCTGGCGGTGTAATAGTACCTGCCCATGTCGTTTCAATGCTCGCGACAATTGTTGCACCTACTAATACCATCGCTAATTGGCCATGCTCAGTATCAAAAATAGCAACCACTCGCTCATTACGAGCAAATAAATCAGGGACATTATTGGCGGTTAAAGGATTAACAGAAAATAATTCACCTGGCACGTAAATCATTTCACGTAATGTTGCTGCCATTGGCATATGAATGCGATGATAATCTTTTGGCGCAAGGTAAATGCATGAAAACTTCCCGCCTTGAAATGGCTTTGCCGTAGCTTCATCTCCACCTAACAAACTGGTTAAACTATAATTAAAACCTTTCGCTTGAATGAGTTGGCCATCAACAATGTCACCTTGCTGACTAATTGCTCCGTCTACTGGGTAGCATAATGCCATGTCATTATCGTCTATTGAGCGAGCACCGTCTTCGAGTTCTCTGGTAAAAAAGTCATTAAAGGTTTTAAAGTCTTCGGCATTTTTCAGCTTTGCTTCACTCATATTAATATCGTAGGACTTGATAAAAGCGCTAATTGCTTTTGTCGTTAACCAGCCAGCTTCAGCGGCAGCAAACTTGCCCACTAATCGAGAAATACCATGCTTAGGCATAATATATTGTAACGCTATTTTTAACTTATCTAATGACACTGATGTTTCCTTAATTTACATATTTTTAATTGTTTTTTATGAATTAATCATTGAAGCGAGAAGTGAGGGTGTTTTCATTTAAACTCCCTAAAATACGCTGAAAGCTTGATAATCTTTTAGGATGAATTTTATCTTTTTCAACGGCTGCAACTAAAGCGCAACCGGGATCTGTGTGATGTTTACAATCTCTGAATTTACATAATCCCAGAAAATCTTCAAATTCAATAAAACCATTACAAACCTGCTCAGGCGTTAAATGCCACAAGCCAAATTCTCGTATTCCGGGGGAGTCAATTAAGTCTCCACCTTCTTCGAAATGGTATAATCGAGCAACGGTTGTGGTGTGTTGTCCTAAACCTGAATTTTCTGAAACCTCTTTGGTTACAACGCCTAAATCAGGCATTAAACTGTTAGTGAGTGTTGACTTACCAACACCTGATTGACCCACAAAAACACTGGTATTTTCTTTTAGTTGTATTTTCAGCTCGTCAATTCCGTGCTGCGTTTTGTTACTTACATAAATAATCTGATAACCAATAGCTCGATAAATATCTAATTGCTGCTCAATTTCAACTTGGTTTTCGTTATTTAATAAGTCAGTTTTATTGAGCACAATCACCGGCTTTATTTTGGTTTCTTCTGCAGCAACTAAATATCGATCGATAATGTCGGCATTAAATACAGGCAAAACAGATGAAACAATTAAGATTTGACTGATATTTGCTGCGATAGGTTTAACGCCATCGTAGACATCGGGTCGACTGAGCACAGAATCTCTTTCATGTACCGCTTCAATGACTCCTGAAATGCTATGGTCGGTTGCTTTGCCTTGTCGCCAAAGTACTTTATCGCCGCAAATAATTGAACCAATACTGCGACGCATATTACAGCGAAATATTTCGCCATCTTTTGCTTCTACATCTGCATGTTGGCCAAATCTGCTGATCACCGTGCCAAGTTGAGCCTCTCCAAGTTCATCATCTTGCCAATCGACTTGCTCAACTTTATTGCGCAACTTTTTTGCTTGGTTAGCTTTGATGCGTCTAACTTGGCCTTTGGTTAATTTTTTAGCTTTTGCCACAAGAATTTTTCATTATATGTAAAGTTAATTTATAGTAGAAGAACGACAAAGTATTTTAATCGTAGTTAATTCTCACGTATTATACTGATAAAATCATCATTCATCTAATTACTTGTCATTAAGTCATGTGTGATCAGTAAAAAAGTCATTAAGGGAAGTTTATGTCTTTGAATAAGACAAATTTAATTTGGTTAGATCTAGAAATGACAGGGTTAGAGCCTGAGCATGATGTTATTTTAGAAATTGCCAGCATAGTTACTGACAGCCAATTAAATATTCTTGCTGAAGGACCTGTTTTTGCGATTCATCAAAATGACCTTGTACTAGATAATATGAGTGAATGGTGTATTGAAACTCACGGTAATTCAGGTTTAACCAAACGTTGTCGTGAAAGTAAAACAGATTTAGCGACCGCGAGCGCAGAAACGATAAAATTTTTGGAGCAGTATGTTCCAAGAGGTGAATCGCCTATGTGTGGCAATAGTATTGGTCAAGATCGCCGTTTTATTAATAAATACATGTCAGAATTTGAGGATTACTTTCACTACCGTAATTTAGATGTCAGCACTGTGAAAGAGTTAGCTCGACGTTGGAAGCCTGAAGTATTAGATAAAGTTGTTAAAAAAGGTGTGCATTTGGCATTGGATGATATTCGTGAATCTATTGCTGAATTAAAAGTTTATCGAGAACACTTCTTTAATATTTAATTTATATAAAGAACAACGTTTTAAAGCACCCTTGGTGCTTTTTTTATAAATACCCCTTGCAGGTCAGACCAGTTCGATCAACAATTTCATCAATTCAACCATTGATTGAGATATTTATGTCAAATCGTTTTAGTCGTTTCATTAATAAAGTTAACTATGCGCCAAAAAAGCTAAGACCGTTCTTTTTAACAAAATTCTTTTGCACAATGGTTAAGTTTGCAGGTACTACGGGCATAAGTATTCGCTTTATATCTCATGAAAAAGTTGAAATTAAACTGGCGAATAAGAAAAAAGTGCAAAATCATATTGGTGGTGTTCATGCTGTAGCCGCTGCCTTATTGGCAGAATCTGCTACAGGTATTGTCTTTGGAATGAATGTTCCAGACGGAAGTGTCCCGTTATTGAAGTCGATGAAAATTGAATACCAGCGTCGTATGCAAGGCAGTTTGACAGCGATTGCCCATATTACTGACGAACAACGTCAGGAAATTGAGCAAAATGAAAAAGGCGATATGATCATTGCCGTACAAATCACGGATGAGTCAAACGAACAACCTATCGTATGTACTATGGATTGGGCATGGGTGAAAAAGCGTAGTTAAACTATCATCGTTTTAATCTGATAAATCGCTTTGATTATGACTGATAAATCCCTAAACTGTTGATAATGTTTTTATTGTATTACTCGATTTAATACGTCATCTCAGCAGGTAGCTTTAGCAAGTATGGACTCTTCAACTCCTTTTTATCAGCAATTATCCGCGCGTTTATTGACTATTTTTGCTGTTTCTTTATTGACGCTTATTCTAGCTTTATTGATGCTGCAATATCGTGACCAACAAGTTATTACACTGATAGAAAAACAGCTACCAGCTATTGAAAATAGCTACCAACAACAAGCAAAATATATCGAAATTAATGAGCTGCTTACTACTATAATTCACGATACAAACGCTAAAGATTTACTTGAAAATCATCAATTATACCTAACGCATTTAGGCGAATTAAAAAGCCTATCAGGCAAGCAAACACGTCTTTTTGAGCAATTAATACTTCTTGAAAAGGCCGAACAAGAAAACATTAAGCGATTAACCAATAATCATCAGCGTAATTTATTATTACGACAAAATAGCGTCATTCAATTGCAGCTAGTTTTAGATGAATTAAATGGTGAATTACTCGATAAAGAAGCTAAACAAGCGAAATTATTTCAACAAATTACCCAAGATAAAGTTGCCGACAAAGTCACTGCTTCACGTGCTAAAGCGCATGCTAATTTAACCCAAGAAGTGAACATATTGCGTCAGACTGCGCTTGCGGTAAAAAATGTCGAAGTGCTATTTAGCCGGATAAATTTACAATATTCATTAGATGAATTTAACTTTTTTTCTGACGAACTATCGGTGGGCCTCGCTTTATGGAAACCGCAATTTGATGAAGTAGAAAATTCTGCTGAACTCACAACACCATTAATTAAGGTTATGCTTAAATTAGAACAGTTATTATTTTCCGAGCAAAATGCCATAGCAAAGTGGCGAGGACAACTTAGGCTATCACAAGAATATTTTCAACGCCTGAGCAACCAGCAGGTACAACTGCAAGCAGCACGTAATCAGCTAAAACTACCTACATCTTCAGTTCGCTTCATGCCTAAATATATTGAAGAATTGTTGGGTGGAAAAGTGACGTTTACGATTAAACAGCTGCAAATAACAATTCTATTAATCTTTGCATTTTTAATGATGATCGTTTGGATATTGTTAAGTAAATTAAAAAAACGGATTAAAGAGCAAAATTTGGCGAGTATTCATGTTGTCGAAAATATTTTATCAGGAAAGAGCGTTGAAGAAAGTAGCTATTCAAGCGCTGAAGAACAGCAATTAGCTACATTAGTTTCAAATACTGTGCAGCCAAAACATAGTGAAAATGACTATCAATTAATAGAAAATCATTTACAAAATATTCAACAATCTATTTTTGAACAAGCACAGCTTGCTTTTTATACTCTATTTGCTGAGCAAATATCAAAAGGAACAGTCTCAGAAAGAAAAGACTCCGAAGAAAAAATCCCACATGGAAATAAGTTAGCTCAACAACTCATCTTTGCAAAAAAAGCACTTTCAAATAAAGTATTTTCGAATAAAGAAAGCTTAAGCGAAGTTGTGAATAAAAATTGGCAAGACGCTTTTTCCTTCACGTCACTAAAAACTATTATTCACACTGCGCGAAAAGCAAAGAGAGATAACACAACGGCACAATGTGAAGTGTTAAACCGTTTTAATAAATTAATAACAATCACTATTATTCATAAAGATGATTTGTGGCAAGGCACTGTTAGTGTCCATGAGAAAAAAACCGAACTTGTTCGGCATCTTGAAAAGCTTGAGCAGCAGCTAATTTCACAACAGGCTAAGTACCAAAAATCGTTTGCAAATAATGCCGATAAACTCAGCAATATGTTGATTCGTACCATGCTCCAAAGTCAAAGTGTTTCTATAGGCTCTGGTGTAACATCTTTACAAGTTTATCGACAGTTAACGAGAATTTTAGATTGGAGTCGCCAGTTGCAAATTAACACAGAATTGCAACGTGATGAAAATATAAAAACTTATACTGATGTAGATACGAAAAATGAACTGTTTGCGATCAGTCAAAATATTATGGTTGAAGCAAATCAACAGCGTAATACCGTGCAACTTCGTATAGATAGCCATTTAATGTCTCGTGCAAAAGTGAATGTAAGTATACTTCATCGCACATTGGTTGGAATATCACGTTTATGCTTATTAGAGGAATTTAAATCAACATTATTAATCGACGCTTATATCGTTGATAAAAATTCAGGTCAGCAAATTATTCGTTTCACCTTTAATATATTGTCGAATAAGCCTAAAGCTGGATTACCCGAATTAATTACTGCCTTTATTGATTATGATGGGCAAGAAAATGCAGTACAAAAAATCCAATATTTACATACTTTATTAGCCGCGACATATTGTAAGAATTTAATAGCAAGTATGACAGAGCAGGGTTTTAAGTTATCGATTGATATGCCACTGGCTTATGCTGAAAGTACGGCTCCACCTGAAAAAGAAATACAAGCAATTGATTTTAAAGAAACCGAGTTTTTTGTCGTTGGTAAGAGTTGCTCCTTAATAAAAAACATTGAAAAACAGGTTGAAGCAGCCAACGGAAAAATTGAATCTATTGAGCAAGTCGATCACTTAATCAAGCAACTAAGTGTTAAGCATTTAACTGCTCATCAAGTGGGTGCCGTGATAGTTACTGCTCAAGTATTTAAAAATGATGGACAACTAATTAACCAACATTTGAATGCTTTACCTAAACCGATGACCCCTAAGTTATTAGTATTACAATCTTCATTCACCCACGCTTTGCATAATGAAGGTTTTTTTGAGTACACAGACTCTCCCTGTGAGTCATTAGCATTTATTGAATATCTCGCGAAGTTTATTAAAACTGAGCGTACAAATAATTTACTTATTCCTGCTGAAGTATTTAGTCAACATCGTTTTTCTTCAACGCAAGTTGAAGTATTACTAGCCGTTGAATCACCAGAAAAGTATCAACAGTTATCACGATTATTATATTGGCTTGGTTTACAAGTTCATGTGGTTTGCCAAGCAGAGACAATGCAGAGTTATTGGCAAACCGGACGATATTTAGTTTTAATGTCAGAATTTCAGTCGTCACCCTTTATTGAAATGAAAGTGGGGAAAAATGTCAGTCGTGGTGTTTTCTCGTTAGCAAAGACTCCTTTTAATAAACCCACTAAAAAAGAGTTGGCATATACGCAATCATGGCACCTAGAACATGTGATTAATCTGTTGGATATTCAGTATTTAATTAAAATATTTTCGCCTTGGCTAAAAGAAAAGCAACTAGTGTTATCTCCTGAAAGAAAGGAAAAAATTAGTAGAAAAATTCCTACTATTGTAGAGAAAACTGATAATAAGACTGGAAGTGTTAAAGCAAATGATAATGAAGATAAACTATCGAATGTTGACAGTTTAGTAGCAGTACAAGGCGTTGAATTACACCAAGCTTTTGATTTAAACCTTTATGCTATTCATCAGGGATCGCCAGAGTTAGCGGTATTTATGTTGGATGATTATGTCGCTGAAATAAATGATGCTATTACAGCCATACCAATAGCGATAAAAGATAAAGCATTCAGCAGTGCGTTAGAGCACGCGGCTGAAATTGAGAAATTAACAACAATTTTGGCGGCAAAAGATCTGAATGAAAGTGCTAAAGCATTAACGGTTGCCTTAAATAAAAAAGCAGTTCCCGAAGTAAATGCTAAACTGAAGCTATTAACTCAACAATATCAAGTGTTAAATGAATTTGTTCAAACAATTTAAGACACTTTAATGATGAATATAAATAAAAACAGTACGATAAATAGCCCATGTATTCGCAACTGCTGTTTAAATGAAACAGACTTTTGTTTAGGGTGTTTTCGTCATATAAACGAAATAATAGGTTGGCAAGCATTTACCGAAGAAGAAAAAATCGCTATTTTGGCAGTGTGTACAAAACGGAAGAACGGTCACAATAATAGTATTGAGTGATCATCAAATAATTAATGGCAAAAATGTGGATTCGTATAAATGGAAGCAGCGGTAAAAAATTTTTTTGATGATTACGACAGCCTAAATGTATTAGTCATCGATGATAATATATTGGTGCATGATACGATGAAAAGGGCACTTTACGATATTGGTATTCGAGAAGTACGTTGTGCGCAAAACGCTTACTTTGGTTTAAAATTATGTAGGGAAATGAAGTTTCATATCATTATTTGTTCTTTTAATGTGGAAAGCGACAAAGATGGTTTTCATTTATTAGAAGAGCTTAAATTCAAAGGCTTTGTCACCAAAAGAACCGTGCTTATCTTTTTGAGCACCGAAACGAATGAATCGCTGGTTAATTCAATCATCGAATTACAACCTGACGATTTTTGGGTAAAACCGCTTCAACCTAAAAAAGTACAAGACCGCTTACAGCAAACTTTAAAAATTAAAAATAAGTTATATAACTTATATAGTTCAATTGATGAAAGAGAGTTTTCAAAAGTTGTTTATTATGCGGACAGACATTTATTAAATAAGGCATTAGCGCCTCTTCATGCCAATATTTTAAGAATGAAAGGTGAAGCCCTATTAAGTTTGCTCGAATTTAAAGAAGCTGAAATTTTCTTTAAAGGGTTATTAGATACTTATAAACATGCTTGGGTATATATCGGTTATGTTAAATCATTATTAAAGCAGGGACGAATTGACGAAATTCACGACATGTTGATCACGTTGTCAAAAAAACCAGAAACACGTTTCGCGACTCATGACATGCTTGCTCAGTATCATATAGAACATGAGAAATATGATTTAGCGTATGAAGAAATTAGAAAAGCTGCGAC
>JAQWHO010000349.1 GCA_029249355.1 Thalassotalea sp. | reverse complement strand
TCTTACCAATGTACTACATAAGTACCCTGAATTAAGGCTGGGCCAGTTATTAATAAACGCAATAAACCTTCAACAGCCTTACCCTGAACTTTTTCATATTGAAGATGACGTATTGACAGAAAAATTAGCCAGTTTTCAAGGCGATGAATAGTTAACTTTTACTAGATGAATAAAACAAAAAATAACGAATATGAAAAAAACACTCAGGAAAACTAAAGCTTATTACTCTCGGATTTATCGTCTTGCAAAGCTCTGTGATGTAAGTTTTGATTTGGCTTTACAAATGATAAAACTAAGAGCGGATGATAAACGATTGACGAGAAAGAAAAAGTCCCATGGCAGTTTTATGAATTGGGAAACCGCGTCGATGGATACCCTAGGTCTGATGGTTTGTAAATGCTCAAAAAAAGATGGTGAAATTATAAAAATACGAGTGTTCATGACTAAAGAAGAATTACCTAAGAATAAACAAGATTTGTGGCAAGAGGTTACCTCACATTAGATTAGCTAAATAATGAAATCGATAATCGTTCATGAAAAATTAAAAACCTTAAAAATTAATGCTGAATTTGGACTTTTGATTGTTATCTATTATAGATATGAAAAATCAAATTTCTATCTCGCTTTGGGGCACTTTTCGAGTTAGAACATATATTCTAAAAATGACTTTATAACACAGAATTGGGAACTTTCCGCCATAGAAAATATGACCAAGTTCACTCTAAATTAGTGGTAAGCATTGCTATACCACTAGATACTAGTTGTACCGGAAATACGGAAAAAGAAAACAACACAAGAATAAGTACTTCATAGCTAATTCAACCTTACTTCTTATATTTAATTAACAATATCTCTAATTTTATAGCTAAGTTATCAAATTAACTAATCTGAGGTTATCAACTTTTTTGATGCCAACAAATAAAAGAGAACAACAATGAAAGTTCATTATTTATTGGTTTTTGGGTAAGCGTTTACCTAAAATAAACCTATGTATTTTCAAGGTGTTGCTGTTTATTGTATTGTGATTTGCATGTTTTACTTGGAAAGCGATTACCTTTAGTGCTATAAATATAAGTAAGAAAACTGATAAAGGTGATTTACGTTAGATAGGATTAGTTTGAACGTGAATTAAATGCTTAAAGTTTAAATATCAGAAAAACTATAAAAAAAAGGTAGGGGAAAATGAAAGCTCATTTTAAAACAACATTATTGGCACTAAGTATTGCACAAATTTTGCAGGTTCAATCTGTACATGCACAAGAAGAAATAACTAATAAAACAAAAGAAAAAGAAGAACAAATTGAAGTGATTGAAGTAAAAGGCTTTGGTGCTTCATTAGGGAAAGCGTTAAGGGAGAAACGTTTTTCTGATTCTGTCGTTGAAGTTATTTCGTCTGATGATTTAGGTATTTTACCTGATGTAAGTATTACAGATTCTTTGGTGCGTTTACCTGGCGTTGCAGCTTCACGTGATCGCGGTAATGCTAGTCGTATTTCGATTCGAGGTATGGGACCACGTTTGAATGTAGCCACCATGAATAATCGAGAGATAGTCTCAGCAGAGCCTAGTCGAGATGTCCGTTTTGAACAGTTCCCCGCTGAATTAATTGATTCAGTTCAAGTTTATAAAAGTCCAATTGCTAGTCGTGCAGAGGGTGGTATTTCTGGCTTAGTCAATATGGACTTCGTCAGTCCCCTTTCAAAAGATGAGCGAAAACTTTCTGTTAGTGGTGATTATATGCATAACGAACTCGGTGATGACTTACCGGGGACTGATGGCAATGGTCATAAGTTGAGCTTTGGTTATATTGATCAGTTCTCTGATACTTTTGGTGTCGCCTTCGGTTTAACCTATCAAGATCAGCCTTCTTTAGAAAGAGGTGTTGAATCTTGGGATTATAATAATGCTGATAACCGTGGCGATTTAAATGAAAATGGTAAGCCTGAAGATGCACCGTGGGGTGTTATGGCAAAAAGCAAAAGAGGTACTAATGAACGTATTGGTGGTTTAGCTATTGTTGAATGGAAACCTAGCGAGCGCTTATCATTAAAAGGTGATTTGTTTTACTCTCAATTTGATATTGAAGAACGTGATGACCAAATGGGTCCTGGTAATTTAGGAAATTGGGCAGACGACGGAAGTGGACCAAGAGGCTGGGCAGCAGGTGCATATGATGCATCATCTATTGATCCAACCTTTATTACTAAAGCTGATGGTTCTGAACAAATTGTGGCTGGAAGTCAATTCAACGCAGGCTTAAATGTTGCTATTCCTACTTGGTTTCAAACCAATGAAATGTTAAGCACGGGTTTAAATGGAATATATGTTGGTGATGTTTGGAAAGTCACCGCTGATGTTGGTTATTCTGAGGCAAGTATTGAGTCAGTATGGGTGCGTATTAACCCAATATATCAAGGTGGTGATTACGATTTAGGTTTTGATGTTACCAGTGGCACACCAGAAATTATTGCGCACAGCGGTGATGTTAGCAGTCCAGAAAATTATTCTTTAGGTGCAGAATCAGAAGTTTGGTATGAAACTTCACCAGGTGTTTGGGAGCCAACTATAGAGTTTTCACCATCAACAATGGATGGTATTGGTGATAAAGAGCTGACTGATGAAATGGTTAACATTAACTTGGATTTTGAACGTGATGTTGAGTGGGGAATTTTTGAAACGTTAAGCTTTGGTGGCCGTTATACTGACAGAACGAAAGAAAATAACCAAATTCAAGATTGGTCTCGCTCTGCGATCCAAGATCATGGCTTGACTGATTATGGTATGAGCTACGATATTGGTGGTGGCTATAATGTTCCTGAAATTTATAGTTTTAAGAATTGGGATGAAGTTGCTAATGTCGCTTTTGGTGGTTCAAACAACCCTGGTGATAGAAGCAATAAAGATTTAATTGCATCGTGGGAGTTGAATGAAACGAACACTGCCGCATATGTGATGCTTAATATGACTGGTGACATCGGTGATATTTCATTCACGGGTAATGTTGGTTTACGCTATGCAAAAACTGAGGTTGAATCTATTGGATATCAACAAGGTACCGAATGGACTCAAGATGGTGATGGCAACTGGAATCCACCTAGCCCTGAATCTGTAGTTGTTAATCATGATTATGACGAATGGTTACCTTCATTAAATATGATTTTTAATATTACAGATGATTCTCAAATACGTCTTGGCTTAGCACGTACTATGGCGCGTCCGCCATTATTAGAAATGCGTACTGGCTTTTCAATAGACACTACTGCATTACCACCAACAGCGAATGGCGGTAACCCTACACTTGACCCTTATATAGCAAACCAAATCGACTTAGGTTATGAATACTATTGGGGAGATGAGTCAGCAGCAACGATTAACTTTTTCTATAAGGACCTTGAATCACATATCGGTCTAGCTAACGATACTGTTAATTTTGAAGGAAATGAATACGCATTCACCGGCCCGGTAAATGGTGATGGTGGTACTATCCAAGGTTTTGAAGTTTTATATCAACAGTCTTTTGATATGTTACCAGCGCCCTTTGATGGTTTAGGAGTTTTTGCTAACTATTCTTATACAGATAGTGATGTCATGGAGTTCAAACCTGAAGGAAATCCATATAATTTAGGTGGTTTGTCACAAGATGTAGCTAACTTAACATTGTGGTATGAAAAGCATGGTTTTGACGCACGAGTGTCATATAACTATCGCAGTGAATATACCGGCATTAATAGTTGGGTACCATCTCGAGTGAATTTAAATGATGCTGAATCAACGGTTGATGCAAGTATTGGCTATCAAGTCACTGAGAATCTTAAACTAACCCTTCAAGGGCAAAACTTAACCAATGAAGCCTCGGTAAGTTATTGGGATAACGATCCTCAAAAACCGGCATTTAATGTTGAATGGGGTCGCCGCATCCTAGTTGGCTTTCAATATAACATGTAGTTACTTCTTACCGACTTGGTTTAGTACCGAGTCGGTAGTTGTTTAGGTCAACATTGGCTTAACTCCACATTAATTACTTCATAGGTTACATATGTCTAAGCATATTCTAATTACAGGGGCCTCTTCAGGTGTAGGTCGTGCATTGGTTATTAAACTCTCCTCACAAGAGTTTAATTTGAGTATATGTGGCAGAAACAGCACAAAGATGGCACAAACTCTACGCGACATTTCAAACAAAGCTTGCGTTTATGATGAAAGCTTTTGTTTATCAGACAAAGATAAAATAAATGATTTTGTTGTGGCAGCAGAAGACAAGTTTGGTGATGTGGATATATTGATCAATTGTGCGGGTTTAAATTCGTCAAGAACACAAGCAGTAGAGCCGAATTGGAATGAATTAGAGTGGATGATGAAAATTAACTTCTATGCACCCCTTCGTTTTGTTGAATTAGTATTACCTAGCATGTTAACCAATAAAGAAGGTGTTGTACTTAACGTATTGTCAACCACCTGTTTGTTTTCAAATTCAGGAACTGCACAATACAGCGCGAGTAAGTCAGCACTTGATACTTACAGTAAAGTTTTGAGAAAAGAGCTACATCGCACAGGTGTTAAGGTGCTTTCTTTATATCCTGGCGGTATAGATAGCGATTTTCGTAACCAATTGAGACCAGAGTATTTAAGTCCTATAGATGTTGCTGATAGCATTCACAACATGATTTTCACTCACTCAAATGTGCAGATTCATGACCTGGTTATTCGACCAGATAGTGAAAATAATTTTTGCTAATGCACGATTCTTAATAAATTTAAACCGTATTCATTAATTGATATTTTAAAGAAAAATAAAAGGGGCTACAGGTGTTAAAACCATTTTTATTCATTTTCTCTTTTGTACTGATAAGTACATTATTTAGTTGTAGTGAAGTACAAGCTAAAACAATAGTTTCAAGCACTATAAACATTAATCAAGGATGGGAGTTTAAACGCGAACATGTTGAATTAACTTCTGATGTAAAGTCAGAATTAAATTCAGAACTTCCTATAACAGGCTGGCAATCAGTGAATTTGCCTCACACACCAAAGATAGAGCCTTTAGTGGTTAATAATCAGTGGCAAGGAATTTCTTGGTATCAAAAAACATTAGTTGTTGATCCGAAATGGAAAGATAATAAAATTTTCATTCGTTTTGAAGCCGCGATGAACCATGCTGAAGTTTGGTTAAATGATAAAAAAATTGGCGAGCATTTAGGCGGCTATTTACCCTTTACTTTAGATATAAGTGATGCTGTAAACTTTAATGGCCCGAACGTTGTAAAAGTAAAATTGAGTAACATTGATAACCCCATTATAGGCCCCAAACCTCTTGAAAAATTAGATTTTAATACTTATGGAGGTCTTTACCGTGGTGTTAATTTATTGATCAAAAATCCATTGCATATCACTGATGAAATGCATGCAAATAAAGTCGCTAGTGGAGGTGTTTTTGTTACCTATCCGAAAATAAGTACCGTAGAGTCACTTGTTGATGTTAAAACGCATATTGCAAACCAATACGCTGAAAGTAAGTCTTTTACTTTAAAACAAACATTATTTTTCGGTGATGATTTAGTTAGCCAAACAGAAAGTAAAATTACCACTTTATTAGCGAGTAGCGATAAGCAATTTAGTCAACAGTTAGTTGTTAAAAATGCTCAATTATGGAGCCCTAAGAATCCAAATTTGTATCAATTAGTTAGCGAAGTTTATTTAGAGGGTGAACTGGTTGAACAAAAGAAAACACGAATAGGTTTACGTACGTTTGAATTTAATGAAAAACATCAGTTGCTAATTAATGGCGAAATAACTTTCCTTAGAGGAGTAAATCGTCATCAAGAATATCCTCATGTTGGATACGCCACCTCTGCTCAAGCCGATTTTCGTGATGCCCATAAAATTAAATCAGCTGGCTTTGATTATGTGCGGTTATCTCATTACCCTCATTCAAAAGCATTTATGGATGCGGCAGATGAATTAGGTTTAGTATTAATCGATGCCATTTTAGGGTGGCAATATTACTTAGAAGATCCAGCGTTCAAAGCACAAATAATTAATACCTGTCGTGATCTAATTAGGCGCGATAGAAATCATGCTAGCGTACTTGCCTGGGAATGTTCGCTCAACGAGTCTTGGATGCCAGAAGAGTTTATTGCTGATTTACATACCGCAGTTAAACAAGAAGATCCCAATGGTTTTTCTGCCGGTTGGCAGTTCGGTTACGATTTGTACTTACAAGCACGTCAGCATAGGCAAACACATTTTGAAACACCGACTCAGCCTTACAATGTTTCTGAATATGGGGATTGGGAATATTACGCTCAAAATGCTGGATTGAATCAAGATGCATGGGCAGATTTAAAAGAAGAGGAAAGAACTTCTAGGCAATTATTGGGTGCCGGTGAAGCTCGTTTATTGCAACAGGCAAGAAATATACAAGAAGCGCATAATGATAATTTAACCATACCTGCTTTCGCTGATGGCTACTGGGTAATGTTTGATTATAATCGTGGCTATGCTGATGACCTAGAGGCTTCAGGTATAATGAGCATTCATCGCTTACCTAAATACAGTTATTACTTTTACCAAAGTCAAAGAAACCCACAAGAAAAATCGAATCAGTATGAATCTGGCCCCATGGTTCATATTGCCAGCGAATGGAATGAAAAATCATCAACAAACATTCGTGTTTTTAGTAATGCAGATGAAGTGGAACTATGGTTAAACGGAAAACTAGTGGCAAAACAAAAACCGAGTGAAAGTAAGTTTTCAAGTCACCTATCCCACCCACCATTTGAGTTTGAGTTAAATAAATTTTTACCCGGAAAGCTTCAAGCTAAAGCATTCATCAATGGTGATTTAGTTGGTGAACATCAGGTTACTACCGCAGAGCAACCTGTAGCGCTTAAACTGTCTCTAGATATTAGTGGAAAACTGCCTGTTGAAGGTGTTAAAGATGTGGTTTTTGTTTATGCGCAGTTAATTGATAAACATGGTAATTTAGTACCTATAAATGGTCATAGAATTGAGTTTCTAAGTAAAGGTGATATTGAGATTATCCATTCAAATAAGGCTGATACAGAGCAAGGGAAAGCGGCAATATTACTGCGTATTGGTAAGTCTTTGGACGGCGCAAGTATTCAAGCTAAATCGACTTCATTAAAAATTATCAGTGAGTCATTGTCTTTTAATGACTATGCGGTTGAATAAAGATAATAAGTGCCTGAAATAGGTAAGGCTGTTTTAAAAAAATTAGGGTTTAACATGACTTTTAATAAAAGAATCACCACAACGATAATGTTTACTGTGCTCAGCCTGTTAAGTGCCTGTGAGAGTAAAACTAATAAATCGATAGCAGATAGTGCTAGTGAAATTAGAAATGAAAATACTCATCAAAGAGATCATTATATTCTAGGGGCTGATGTCTCTAGCCTAGCTGAGCATGTTGACAAGGGCGCTATTTTTATTGACACAGACGGTAATGAAAAAACCTTATTAACTTTATTAAAAAACCATGGCTTTAATTATATTCGCTTACGTACCTTTGTGGATCCTAGTGCCGATTATGGTTATGCATCTGGAGATGGTACATGGTGCACTGCTAAAACTGAGGCCTATAACGATAAAGCACATATAATTGAAATGGCTCAACAAGTAAAAGAGGCGGGTATGAAACTGT
>JAQWHO010000348.1 GCA_029249355.1 Thalassotalea sp. | reverse complement strand
CAACCCAGCAACTGTCAAAGCAAATAGCTACGGCAACTATTCAGTCAAATATCCCTTGTCTTTTTGAAGAATAATCAATCAACATGGTATAAATCAATCATCAAAGTATTTACTATTAGTGCAGTCATTTATGCCGAGTGTATATTCCATATAAATGAACCAAACCATTTATCTAAGTAGTTCATAATTGACTTCACTATTATTTTAATTCACGGAATAAATTCATTCGTGTAGCAACTTAGGTATACTTAACCTAACTATTTTCATTGAATTGACTTCATCAATTAAAGAGTAGAAAAATTTCTCAAAAAGAACCTTTGCTAACACCAACAATAAAAAATTCAGAGCTAAAAGTAGCGACGTTAAATTTATTTAACTACCTTGAACCACCTAATGCTTTCTATGAGTTTGAGCGTATTTATAGTACTAAACAATGGCAAAAAAAACAGCGTTGGATAAGTGAATACCTTAGAGAAAATCAGCCAGACATTATTGGTTTCCAAGAAGTGTTTAGCGTTGAGTCGTTAAGAACATTGGTCAACGAGCAAGGTTATAAATACTTTGCAGTAATAGATGCTCCTTATATTGAAGATGAATTTATTTATACTCACCCTGTTGTTGCTATTGCCTCTCGTTATCCAATTGTCAATGCAGATTCAGTCAAAGAAGATTTAGAGCTCGCACAATCATTGGGCTTGTCTAAAGCGTTTTCATTTAACAGAAAAGTGCTGAAAGCGACAATTGATATTCCGCATATCGGCAAAACCGACTGTTACGTGGTTCATTTTAAGTCTAAACGGCCAATGCTTGAATATGACGAAAAAGATAAAAGCCACTCACCAGAGAAAACTATTATTGAAAGCCTTAAAGCACAAGTTGCAGGCGGATGGGCATCTTCAATACAGCGTGGCAGTGAAGCAACCTTGTTAATGATGGAAATGATAAATCGACGAGAAAAAAACAATCATCCAATGATATTGATGGGTGATTTCAATAATACTTTATCTGACGGAGTGCTAAGTCATTTACTGACAAATACGTTGCGTTTTGTTTCCTCTCAAGATTGCGATGCTTTCCTTGAAAAGTATTGTTTGAATGATGCTTGGGACTTATATCAAAAAATTAATTTAAATAATTCCAGCGAACTTAGCAGCAAAGATAATACACAAACCCGCACTCCAACTCATTATTTTGCAGGCAAAGGCTCAGTACTTGATTATGTCTTATTGTCGTGTGAGTTTGATGCGAGCTTTCACGATAGCTTATATCAAGTGAGTGATTACCATACGTATGATAAGCATTTAATAAACCCCATCTTTGATCTTGATGGTGAAAGTACCGACCATAGTGTTGTGTTAGTGACGTTGACGTTAAGATCGTAATCCAAACTGAAATAAAATCATCGTAAACTAAGAAATTTTTTTCGTAATTACGCGAGAATTAAAAAATGCGCTTACCTAAGCCACATATCAGTGTTACTGTTACAGCCAACATGAAGATAGATGAAAGACGAAAATTCATACATGTTCACCAGTGTAGTAATAATTCCTCCCTCATCATCTTTCCAATTCATATTGTTAGAAGAGTTAATATGAAACTTATATTTAAGAAACTGCTGGTTAGTTTAGTTGCTTTAGTTGTTATGAGTTTTTCATTTTTCAGTTTTGCTAATGAACTCAAGTTTGTTGCTGAAGATCTGCCTCCTTTTCATTATTACGATGAAAATAATGTGCCTACAGGTGCTTTAGTTGAAATGATTGAAGCCTTAATGATAGAAACAAACTTACCATACACCATAGAACTAATGCCCTTTGCACGAAGTTATGGTTTAACCTCTAAGCAGCAAAATATTATCATGCCTTCACTGATGAAAAGTGCTGATAGAAAAACACAGTTCAAATGGATTGGAAAAAGTTATAAAAGCAAAGCTTTTTTAGTTGGCCTTAATAGTCGTACAGATATAAATATTAATGAACTCGAACAAGCTAAATCCTATGTTGTTGGCACTATTCGTGGTTATCATTCTGCTAAATATTTAGAAAACGCGGGCTTTACCACCAATAAAAACCTTCATTTGTCGGTTAACTACAAACATATGTGGAACATGCTGTTTGAACAACATATTGATTTTGTTTTAACCAACTTTGTTGCCATAGAAAGAGAAATGAGCAGCATAGGTTTCGATCAAAAAAAGATAAAACCTATTATTGAATTACCTGATTTTCCAGGAGACTTATTTCTCGCTACGGCCCTGTCAACATCAGAGAATATTGTGACTGCTTTATCTGACGCTCTCATCAAAATAAAAGAAGATGGCACTTATGAAAAAATAATCACTAAATGGGGATTATAAGCCTTTACTTGAACTGTCAAATTTTATTATTAGGAATATATCTAATCTGACAGTCGTCTTTTTACTAACAACAAACGTTAGCCCCTTATACTTTCAGCTGAACTGACCGTTAAGTAAACTTCAATAAACAAACATAACATATTAATTTAAAAGTATTAACGTATAGCCCAATGGGCAATTCCTTGCTCATTTAAAAACGACTCTGCACTATCACCTTGTAATAAAGCAAGCGTTGAAAGTAGTCCTGCCTGTGTGCACTTAGGAGCTGCAACGGTTATTGAATGTGGTGAATTCTCAATTGGCCAGCCTGTTTTCACATTTAAAACGTGGCTATAGCGTTTACCATCTTTGAGAAGATAACGTTGTGCGTCACCGCTAGTAGCGATTGCGCCGTGGCTTATGGTGACCGCAAGTGATGATTTATCTGAATAACTAGGGTGTTCAACACCGATACACCAAGGTTCGTTATTGTGTCTTGGACCATTAACAGCAAGATCGCCGCCAAAGTTCACCAACATAGGCACTTCTGGTGCAATTATGCTGGCGATTTGAAGTGCTTTGTCAACAGCATACTCTTTGCCTAAACCACCTAAATCTATTTCCATGTCAGGTTTCATTTTGATGCTATTTTCAGAAAATTTGAGTTGAGAAAAGCCAATAAGTGGGAGTAATGAATCAATAGTTGATTGGCTAGGAATGTTATCAGAGCCATCAAAACACCATGCTTTTCTTAGTACCCCTGAAGTGATATCAAAAAGGCCATCACTTAATTGATAACATTGCTGGGAAAATTGCAATAAAAGGAAGGTTTCTTCATCAATGCCACAAACTTTACCGGCCTGTGCGTTTAGTTGACTAATAACACTTCGAGGTTGATAACGAGAAAACTTGTCTTGAATTCGCCAAGCTTCATTGGCGACAAGCTGCCCCACTTTTAGTGCAAGTGCCTTATCACAGCAATCAATCAATAACTCACAGGGGCTCGCCATTGCATCAAATGCAATGCAATAGCCCCCAGTACGGCTAGTACAGTATATATCTCTGTTCAACGTAGTTAAAATGAATAAGTAATTTGCGCTATAATAGCGTCTACTTCTTCATATAGCTCTATATCATTTAATACTCCTACCGTAGTGGTACCGTCACTTTTTGGTGACTGCCTATAATACTCAAGCCTAAACGAAAGAGCATTACCATTGCTCATCGGCATACCGTATTTTATCCCTAACGTATACGCGTCCATTTCGCCAATGCGATAATCTGCACTGGCATATTCAGGGAGGGCTTCTGATTCAAGTATAAATGGCTGATAAAACTCTGCAGCACTTTGAGTATAAAAACGAACGTGTGGCTCAATATAATGACCACTAGAAAGCGGTATATAAATACGCGTATCTATGGTGTGCGAATCTATTTTCCAATCATCAGTCATAAAACGATAAGAAGTATCTAAAATAGCGCTATCGAAGTGATACTTAACTTGCCCAAAAAACACATGTTTAGTACGATTATCCGGCCTATTTTCATAAATATATCGCTGAGAATAGCCTTCATTATCAACCACACTTAATATTTTAAACGGATCGGTTAGGTAACCATTCACCGTTGAATAACTATAATTAAACTGGGTGACCATACGTCGATTAATAACCTGGGTTACACCCACTAATAAATCAAGGGTGTCCTTATCATCATCACCGCCAATACGCGTATCATCAAACGCTTGGTCAAAATCAGGCGAGCCTGACTCTCCTATCACCATTTCAGCTAATGGTTTTGGAGTACCACCTTCTGGTTCAATGCTATCAAAAGCATAAGAAAGCCCCGCTGAAAGAGTCGTATTTTTCTTATTAAAATTTCTGGCTAAGTTGCTATTAATAGCAAGCGACAAATAATCATATTCTTTAGACAAATTACCGCCAACACTCCACGTATAATCATCCCACAATGGTTGGGTCCAATTGCCAGTGAGCTGCAAGCGCGTGTCTTTGAAGGTGTAATCTAATGGCGTATCTTTAG
>JAQWHO010000347.1 GCA_029249355.1 Thalassotalea sp. | reverse complement strand
TAGCAAAACAAGCGATAGCAATTCATCAAGGTGAAATATCAGCAAAAAATAACCATAGCGGTGGGTTTATCAGAAAAAGAAGCGATTGCTGAACACGGAGAAGATCAAGTTAAAGTTTATAACTCTCAATTTACCGCGCTGTATCAAGCAATAACTGAAGATTATCGTGATCCAACGCGGATGAAATTAATTTGTATTGGTAAAGAAGAGAAAATTGTTGGTATTCACTCTATTGGTTTTGGCAGTGATGAATTATTACAAGGCTTTGCGGTTGCAATGAAAATGGGGGCAACAAAAGCTGATTTTGATAATACCGTTGCTATACACCCAACTTCCGCCGAAGAATTTGTCACATTAACTTAATTATTTAAAGTCGCTTTAGCGAAATTTTAAAAACTGACTATAGTTAATGATGGGCCTAAATAATTGGATATTTAGGCTTTTTTGCAAATCTAATAGGGGGATGTTCTTGGAAACGGAAGCAAATATATTTAACCCAGATGCGTATCGAAAAAAGCGCATTATCCAGGTAACTTGGCTTGCTCAATCGGCAACCATATTAGCTTCATTTTTTCCGCTTATGTCAAAAGATTGGTTTAATTTAAGCATACTCTTTATTTTTTTAATGAGTCTATATTTTAGTCGTTTATTGGTTAAAAAAGGGCGATTAGACCTCGGTTCAAATTTGGTTACTTTCTCAGTAACCTTAATCATATTATCGCTTTGTCTCGTTAATCAAGGAATTCGAGACGAAGCTTTATTGATATTTCCGGCACTCATTAGCTTTGCCGTACTTACTGGCACAGATAAATTTTTATGGTCTATTTATGCTTTAATAGCATGTAGTATTATGTTGATGGGTCTAGTAAACGAGTTGGCGATCTACCAGCACGTAGTAGGGGGAACTGGCTTAGAGTCTGCTATTCTCATCATTATTATTTTATCAGTAGTGACTTACAGTTTAAAAATATTAGGCTCTGATCTCACTTCCGCTAATAAAAAACTATTAGAGTATCAAGACGAATTAGAGCAAAAAGTTGCTGATAGAACTCAAGAATTGCAAAATTCGATTAATAGCTTAACCGAAGCTAAAACTGAATTAGTCGAAGCTGAAAAAATGGCATCGCTGGGTCGATTAGTGGCTGGCGTTGCTCATGAAATTAATACGCCATTAGGTATTGCTATTACCGCTTCCTCGTTAATTCATGAAAGTAGCTCAGATCTAAAATCAAAATTAGAAACCAATACTGTGACTAAATCAGGCCTATCAACTTATGTGAATGATATAGAGCAAAGCATTGATATGGTACAGGGCAATTTAAAGCGCGCGGCTAATTTAATTGCTGATTTTAAACAAGCCGCAGTTTTGCAAAGTGATGAGCGAGTAAAAACGTTCAATTTGTATGAAATATTGCACACAATTGTTGCGCACAATAAAACACTTCACAAACAAGTCACGGCTGATATTTCTGGCGATAAAGCCATTTATATTAAACAAGATCCTGATGCGATTACCCGTATTTTCACTAACTTATATAGTAACTCTTGTATTCATGGCTTTGCAGAAATGGATGAAGGTCATATCAATATTGAGATATCGCAAGTAGGAGAGTTAGTTTCTATTATTTATTCTGACAATGGAAAAGGTATTAAGAAAGATAATATTGAGCATATTTTCGAGCCGTTTTTTACCACTAAAAGAGGTAAAGGAGGAACGGGGCTTGGCATGCACATTGTTTATAATTTGGTGACTCAATCTTTAAAAGGACAGATTCAATATAACGCTGAATACTGCACCGGTGCTTGTTTTGAAATTACTTTTAAGCTTGCATAATTCAAAGGTGCCTTCATTACTTTAAACTTACCGATAATGCGCTGGTGATCACTGATGTTAAATCATTAAGGTCAAATTGGTCTTTATCTTTAATGTTGATACATCCTTTACCTGTTTTTATCTTTGGATGCTTTTTCTTAAATTCAGCCAAATGTTCTGCATTGCAAGTGTAAACAGACAGGTAGTTTTTTTGACTGGCTATGGCGATCCAATGCGCTTCTAATGAAAATGTTGGCATTTTATACTTCATTGATTGCTCAACATTAGGGAACAATTTTACGATTAAGGAATGGATTGAGTTAAAACGTTCAATCCTCTCTTTTGGTAAATTTTCAATATAATTAGAAATGCTCATAAAAATTTTCTGTTGGTTATTATTGCTGCGATGAATTCTTGTTAAATATAGTCTAATTTTAAAATTAATTTTAGTTTAAAAAATATCAAAAGTAAGCGCTGTCACTTGCCCTTTCTCACTTATATTTTTTTGTTATTTACATGTGTCATAATTCTTTAAAAATAATTTAATAATTGACTGGTAATGCGAGAAAATTCTGGTAATCTCTTACTCCCTTGATAAGGATAGTTGGTTGCTTTTCAACCAAGAATCAAGAGATATAAAAATACTTATCCACATTTATAAAATAATAATAAGAATATAGATAAAAGGATTTTTTCTTACCTTTTTCCATATAAAACATAACCTTAATAGTTTAATGCCCATTTTGATAATATATCCTTATGGTTTTTTCTGCTGCTTTTCAACATAGTTATCCACATTTCATCGCTTTTTTTTCTGACAATAATGGTTAATTGCTAGAGAGTCGTAGGGCTTTATGGCATGCTTAGCCAAATTTCTTTCTAGCGATACCAATCATCATGTCCAATTCTTCATTATCTCCGCTTATTTTAGTTGATGGTTCCTCTTATTTATTTCGCGCCTATCATGTTCCTTACCTACAGGCATTATCGACCAAAGATGGTCAATCAACGGGCGCAATTACCGGCGTATTAAATATGCTTAATAGCCTGAAAAAAGATTACCCAAATGGCAATATTGTGGTGATTTTTGACGCGAAAGGCAAAACGTTTAGAAATGATATGTACCCCGAATATAAAGCTAATCGTCCACCAATGCCGGATGACTTACGCACACAAATTGCCCCTATACATGAAATTGTAGAAGCGATGGGCTTGCCCTTATTAGTGATCGACGGTGTTGAAGCCGATGATGTTATTGGCACATTAGCTGACCAAGCAACTAAAGCCGGTATTG
>JAQWHO010000346.1 GCA_029249355.1 Thalassotalea sp. | reverse complement strand
AAGTCAGCACTTTCAAGCCAATCAAACACATAGCACCCCCCATCACTCTGTCTAACCAATGTCCCATTTTTTGAAATTTTTGATTGATACGGGGTCTGGATAATAAAAATACTACGGTTGAGAACCACGCGAGTTGGATGATCATCATCCAACCACCGTAAATAATTAAATGCGTAAGTGGAATATCAGGAGAAAGTACAACAGTAAAAAGTGCCACAAAATAGATTGGCGCTTTAGGATTTAAGGCATTGCATAAAAAGCCAATGCCGATGGTTTTTAAGGCTGATGTTTGATTAATTGTCACTTTTTTATCTTCAGATAGCTGGTTTTGAGGTTTTGCTCTTAGCCCACAAATACCTAGATAAAATAAATAACTGCCACCGAGTATTTTAATCACCCACAACGCGGTTGCAGAATTGGCAATGATAGTAGCAAGACCTAACGCAGAATAAATAATATGAATGGATAACCCCAACGCAATGCCAATACTGCATAGCAAACCTGATTTTTTGCCATGACTTAATGTTTGTTGGCTGACCAAAACAAAATCAGGTCCTGGAGAAGCAGCAGCTAATAAATGAATTGAAGTAATCAGTAGTAATCCAGAGAATAAATCCATTTAGGTGATCCGAGATAGTTGAATAATAAACAGGCTATCATCGACAATAAAAATGTTCAATTCAACCTTGCGAAAAAGGCTTAATTGCGGATAATATCGCGCCTTGATTACCATAAAGAGCTTAATATGCGTTTAGATAAATTCATTTGTAAAAGCACTGAACTGACTCGAACAGAAGCAAAAAGCTTGTTAAAGAGTGGCAAAGTACGAGTGAATGGTGAAATTAGTAAAAGTGCTGCCATGCAAGTTCATGAAAATAATGAGATCACAGTTGAAGGACAAAATTTAACGGCACGCCAATCTCGCTATATCATGCTACATAAACCGCTTGATACTATTTGTTCCAATGTTGATGAAGGATATCCGTCATTATTCCATTTAATTGATGTCGATAAAGCCTTTGATATGCATGTTGCTGGTCGACTTGATGCCGATACTACTGGGCTTGTTTTAATCACGGATGATGGTCGATGGTCGCACAATATCATTTCACCTAAAAAGCAGTGCGAAAAAGTTTATCGTGTTTGGTTAAGAGATAACGTTAAGCCTGACAGTGCTGAAAAGTTTAAAATTGGCGTGCAGTTGCAAGGTGAAAAGTCACTTACGCTTCCGGCTAAACTTCAGGTTGTCAGTGAAAAAGAAGTGCTGCTGACTATTACCGAAGGAAAATATCACCAAGTTAAACGCATGTTTGCCGCCATTGGTAATAAAGTTGTTGGTTTACATCGAGAGCAAATTGGTGGCGTAAAATTAGCTGAACTATCTTTAGGTGAATGGCGTTATTTAACGGAGGAAGAAGTGAGCGAATTTTGCTAACGTTCATTTACAAATAGTAAAAACTAATCAATATAGATGAACCGCTTGTAAGTAGACCATGAAAATTATCTTGTCAAAAAAATATTAAAGAATTGTTAATAATTGCCGATATTTTGATCATACATTAAAAATATGAGTCATTTAGTTAGGTAAGTTATGGATCTTTTTACGGAATTATTAAAACCATCAAACAGTTTTAAAACAGAAAATACGGCGAAAGATCGTAAACATAACACCCAAAATAAATATACCAATACGGTTAAATATCGTAATGGCTCATCAGAAAATAAAACGGCTAATTCTACTATCCGCAAAATTTCAAACTGGGATGATGTAGAACGTCGATCAGGAAGAGATCGACGTGAACAGATGGAAGGTCGTGGCCGCTGGTTAGAATCGCGAGCTGAAAAAGATCGTCGCCAAATTGCCAAAGCTATCCAGTTTAAAATTTAGATACTTTCCTAAATTCATATTAATTTCTAGAACTTAGTATTGCGCAGTTAAATATTGCTTTATTTTTGTACAAGTGTCATATTTGTTTAATCTAACACTCAGATAAAGCAACAAAAAGCAGGACGCATGATACTATTAAAAGAGCTACGTCGACGTAATGTTTTTAAAGTAGCCAGCGTTTATTTGATCACGGCGTGGATCATCTTGCAAATTATTTCGGTCGTTTCTCCATATCTTCATTTACCACGTGTTTTTGGCACTATTGTTACGGTTATTTTAGTGATTGGTTTTCCAATTGCGGCGATTTTTGCTTGGGCATTTGAATTAACCCCTGAGGGACTAAAAAGGACACATGAGGTAGAAGCTGATGAGTCTATTGGTCATGAAACAGGGCTAAAGATTAATAATCTATTAATTGGCGCTATTGTTGTTTTAGTCAGCTTTATTGCTTATGACAAACTATATAAACCGAACAATCGCTCTCAAAATAGTCTTTCTATTGCGGTATTACCTTTTGAAGATATGAGCCCAGATAATTCTCAGGAGCATTTTGGTGATGGCATTGCCGAAGAAATATTAAACTCTCTTGCTCAAATAAAACATTTAAGTGTTATTGCTAGAACTTCATCTTTCTCATTCAAAGAACAAAAAATCAGTGTGAAAGACATTGCTCAAAAACTTAATGTCGATTTTGTTTTAGAAGGCAGTGTTAGAAAGCACGGTGATAAATTGCGTATTACTGCTCAGTTAATTGATACAAAAAAAGATATCACCTATGGTCTAACACCTACGATAAATTACTTCGTGATGTTTTTGCTATTCAAGATGAAGTGACTCAAGAAATTACTAATGCCTTAAGCATAGAGCTACTCCCAGAAGAACAAGCAAAACAATATATTCCCACCACGAACCCTGCTGCATATGAGCTATATTTAATTGCTAAAAATCAGTTGAATAAAGGTAATAAAGAAGCCGCAACGATTGCCGTTGAATCATTACAAAATGCACTAAACTTAGACCCTGATTTTCATCTTGCTAAAGCAAATTTATATATGGCTTATTATAGTGCTTGGGATTTATTAGGGATGACTACTGAGCAATTGACTGAAAAGCATAGAGAATTATTCACTGAACTTATTGTTACTCCAGATGTTTTTGAAGATAAAAGCTTGGTTATTGCTGATTACCTGGTGATGTATATGCAAAATTATCAAGCTGCTAAAAAAGCGACTGAGCATGCGATAAAACTGAATCCGTCTAATACTGATGCGTTATCTACTTTGGTGCTTTATCAAAACAAAGACGATGCGATTAAGACCGTTGAAAGGTTATTAAAGCTTGCTCCAACAAATATTGAAGTGAAGGAAACGGCTAGTTATTGGCTTAGTTATGCTGGAGAATTTAAAGCTAGCGAACAATTAATGGCTGAGCTAGGTGAAATAGCACCAGATTCTAATGAATATTTAAGTGCTGCATTTATTAACTTTTTTATAAATAAAAAGAGTGCTAAACGCGCACTCGATTTTGCTGATAACTTTCAAGGTAAAATTAACCGAGATAACCTGTTTTTAATTGCTCGATTAAAGCTAATAACTAGAGATATCGACGGCGCCTTAGCAATGCTTGAAGAAAGCAAAGATAATTATCCCTTTGATGAACGCTTAGCACATAATTTAACGGAAATGCTTAAGGCACAAAGCTTAAGTATATGGACAGATAGTCAACGTAACCGTTTGGAAAAACTGATCAGTCATTTAGATGTTGAATTACAACTTATCGTTCGTGCTAAAGCGAATTTACAAATTGGTAATTATCATGAAGTTATCAAAAATAAACAATTACGAGAAATTGCGAAAAGCACCTTACCAACGTTGCGAGCAGGTATAGCAATTAGAGAAGATTTTGCGATAAACTTTGCTTTAGTTGATGCTTTTTTAGGGAACACTGAGCTGATAGAGTTGGCTAACAAGCGCTGGCATCATCTTGAAAGTTTTTGTAGCAGTTTTCTGGCTTTTACAGGGTGTCCTTCATTATTGTACTACTCAGGAAAAGAGACGGATAAACAAGTGTTATTTGAACGATTGAAATTTATATTAAATGGAAGTTTTCCAGGCACTTGGGGAGCAGAGCAATATTTACTGACTGATCCCTCGTACTTATTTTTACATGACGTGCCTGAATTTAAAGACTTCGCTAAGCAATATATTGAGGATAACTTCTCAGAAAAATCACCACTCAACGTTCTCTAATAACTTACTTATTTATTTACACGTTTTAAATATTAATATTACTTTTTATTTAATTCGTTAAACTTTGCTAATTGTTCTTCCGTAGCGGGTAATTGATATTTTTCTTTCCAGTCTGCGTAAGGCATGCCGTAAACTTGTTCTCTGGCGTCGTCAATATCAACATT
>JAQWHO010000345.1 GCA_029249355.1 Thalassotalea sp. | reverse complement strand
TTTATATTTTTCAGAAATTATCCCTAAAACTATTGGCGCTAAATTTTGGCGTAAGCTAGCGATCCCATCAGCTTACACCATTAGCTTTTTAGTGAAAGTGGTATATCCGTTAGTGTGGTTTTCTTCTTTAATCACTCGCTTATTCAATAATGGTAAATCTGATGTAGTCAGTCGTGATGAAATTAGAGCATTTGCTGCTTTAGGTCATAAAGATGGCTCTTTATATCATCAAGAAAATCAGTTAGTTGAAAATATTTTAACGTTACGTGAAATGAAAGTTAGTAATGTTTTGACGCCGCGAAGCGTGGTACATGCTTTAGAGCAAAACACGTCAATTAGTGATGCTTTATCGGCAGAAAAAACCGCTAATTTTACTCGTATCCCTGTTTTTGATAAAACGGTTGATAATATTGTTGGCGTTGTGCTTAAAGCGCAATTATTTCAAATGAAGCTGCAAGAAAACGGCGAGCAACTATTGCAATCTATAATATTGCCAATCCATCGTGTTTCTGAAAATTTACCTGTTTTACTTTTATTAGATATATTTATTAAACGTAATGAGCATATTTTTCTGGTTGAAGATCAATTTGGTCAAACGGCTGGTCTTGTTACGCTAGAGGACGCTATTGAAACGCTGTTAGGGCGTGAGATAGTTGATGAAAGTGATCAAGTGGTTGATATGCAAAAATTAGCAAAAGCTCAATTTCGTCAACGATTAAAAGCAAACAATGTAAAAGTATCTGAAGAAACTCCCTCGGATAAAAAGTAAGAGGCATTTGTGGTAGAAAAACAGCAAACACCGATAGATAATGCTAAAAAACACAGATCTAAAATGAAAAGAGCATTCGTTCTTTTCGTTAAACTCTCTTTTATTACGATTATCCTCTTAGCATTTTATACCTTATATCTTGATGCCAAAGTTGTTGAAAAGTTTGAAGGTCAGCGTTGGCAAGTGCCGGTACAAGTTTTTGGAAAAGTAGAACGTTATTCTATTGGCTCAGAAATTAACTTAAATCGTTTGAAAGAAAATTTATTACTAACCGGGTATCGCCGTGCAAGTAACGTCACAAAACCTGGAGAATTCGCACTTTCTAAGAAACGTATCATTATTTACCGTCGCGCTTTTGATTTTGGCTCTGGTGTGGAAGAAGCTGAAATAGTGACGCTGGATGTTATAAGCAAAAATCAAACGCAACAAGTTAGCCAATTATATATTGATAACCAAGCCGCTGATTTTGTGGAAATAGAACCTTATTTAATGGGGAGAATAATTCCTGAAAATAAAGAAGATCGTGTTTTAGTGCCTCTGCAATCTGTTCCTGAAAAATTACTCGATACCTTGTTATTAGTTGAAGATAGAGATTTTTATTTCCACTCAGGCATTTCACCTTTAGGTATTTTAAGAGCACTTTATAGCAACATTAAAGCGGGCAGAACGGTTCAAGGTGGCAGTACATTAACGCAACAGTTAGTGAAAAATATGTATCTGACGCGCGATAAAACCATTTGGCGAAAAGCGAATGAAGCGATCATGTCGTTATTGTTGGAATACCGATATAGCAAAGACCAATTGCTTGAAGCGTACATTAATGAAGTGTATTTAGGGCAACATTTTGCCAATGGTATTTATGGCTTTGGTTTAGCGTCAGAGTTTTATTTTGGTGAAAATATTGCTCAACTCACTAATGCGCAAATGGCGACTTTAATTGGAGTAATAAAAGGGCCGAGCTATTACGATCCATGGCGTTATCCCGAGCGCACTAAAAAACGTCGTGACTTAGTGCTTAAGTTGATGTTTAACGCAGAGTACATGTCGAAAGAGGCATATTTATCTGCGTTAAATACACCATTGGATATCAGGCAAACTCGACGCTTGGCACAAGCGAAACAGAAATTTCCGTCGTACCTGCAATTAGTGAAAAAAGAATTATCTGAAATGCTATCGCCAGCATTACAAGAATCGGGCATACGTGTTTTTACGACTTTTTCTGTTTCAGAACAAATTGCTTTAGAAAAAACCGTTGATGAACAGCTGAACGAATTAGCAAAAAAAAATGAACATGATCTGCAAGTCGCGATGATAGTTACCGACATTGAAAGCGGTGACATTAAAGCTTTGGTGGGCGATAAAAAAAGTGGCTATGCCGGATTTAACCGTGCGTTACACGCAAAACGTCCCATTGGTTCATTAATTAAACCGGCGATATATCTTGCCGCGCTAGAGCGCTTTCAAAAATATCAGTTAGGTACTTTACTAGATGATAAAGCGTTAAGTTTTGATTTAAACGATGGTGAAATCTGGCGGCCTAAAAATTACGATGGTGAATACCGAGGTCGAGTTTCTATTTTTACGAGCTTGGTGAAATCATTAAATATTCCTACCATTAATATTGGTATGGAATTGGGCTTAGAGAATATTGCAGACGTTATTCATTTGTTAGGTTACAGCGATGATATAACCTTACGACCTTCGTTATTGTTGGGGTCGATTAATATGTCCCCATATCAAGTGAATCAATTTTATTTACCTATCGTCAATAAAGGTAACTTTGTTCAAAGTCATGTGGTTGATTCCGTCATTTCTGCTCAAGGCGAAACTTTATATCAACATATCGTTGAGCAAACGCCATACTTTTCTGCTCAAGCCAGTTATTTAACCGATTATATGCTAATTCAAGTTGCACAGCAGGGTACTGCTAAATCGTTAACGTGGCGATTAAAAGATAAAATAGTGGCAGGTAAAACAGGTACAACCAATGATCAACGCGACAGCTGGTTTGTTGGTTATGACGCCAAACAAATGGTCACAACTTGGTTAGGGCGAGATGATAATCAAGCGACTAATTTTACAGGCAGCAGCGGAGCTTTGACATTGTATGCCCATTTTATGGGACACATTGGCACTGTTAGTAAAGTAAATTATAGACCCACAGGAGTCGAACTCGTAAATTTTGAGAGTAAAACAGGTTTAGCATTAGGTATTGAATGTCCTAACTCCATTACTTATCCTGCAATTAATGAAGGTCTAACGCTCAATTTTTCATGCAGTGAAAAAGTAATTAAAGAGAAAAAAAAGCGTTCTTGGTTTGAAAAGTTATTTGGTACATAGATTAGCTGCAATAAAAGAAATAATATTAGATTTTTTCTTTACTTATTAAATAATTGTTCTACTTTTAAGTTGAATTGTACATGTAACAAAATATGTATGAAAAACTCTTAATTTAACTAAGGTGCTATATGAAAAAATATATTATGCTAATGATAACGTTAGGAATTTCTAGTTCCGTCTTAGCAGAAGACACACAGTTTGTTAATGCTGATGATTCTAAACATTCAGACATCTGTATTGCTGCAGTAGAATCCAAAAAAGCTTTAAAATTAAAAGCAACAGAATACCGTTACTCACAAGCGCAAATTGACCGTTTTAGTTGTAATGGTATTTCTATTGAAGAATTTGCGAAAAAGCATCGTTCATCCTCTTCAAAAAATCTAATACAAGTCTTTTCTTTTGATAACTCTGTTGGAAGCATTGAAGCCGATATTTGTATTGCAGCAGCTCAATCCAATAAAATGTATAAAAAAATAAAGTCTTCTGTTGATAAACCGGCTTCTTTTTTTAATTCTATAGCATGTAACGGAGTGCCATTAAAAGTATTTGCAAATAAATACGGTAACAAATCATTTAAAAGCTAGATAATGCTTTGTATAAATTACGCGCCTCAAAATAATTAAGTTTCAAGGCGTGTAATTTTTATCTAATAATTTCAGCCCTTCTTCTTTAGTTAATAGTAATCGAAAACAAGCTACTTTAGACATAAAATTACTAATTAAATAATAGGAATAGTTATCATTTGCGTGCTTGGCAATGATGTTTTTAAATTTTATCAAAAAATTACTCCTTTGAAGGCGTTAACTGCCTTATTTCCCTTGTAAAAAATGGGGCTTTTCTTTATGATCAGAAAAATTTTTTGTCGTTAGTTTCATTTGAACAAAAAAGAAACGGTGGGTGTTGTACACTTATCGCGCAGTATTAAAAATCGAACTTGTTTAAATAGAATAATAATTGGAGATGTTGGATGAGCAATACGCCCGTGAATAACGGCCGTCGACGCTTTTTAACTGCAGCTACGTCGGTAGTTGGTGGTGTTGGTGTTGTCGGTGTGGCTGTGCCTTTCATTGGATCTTGGAACCCTAGTGCGCGTGCAAAAGCCGCCGGTGCTCCAGTAGAAATCAATGTAGGTAAATTACAGCCTGGTCAATTAATTCGTGCTGAATGGCGCGGTAAACCAGTATATGTAATACGTCGTACTGAAGAAACGTTGAAATCTTTAGCTAATCATGAAGACCAATTACGTGACCCTCAATCAGCTGAACCACAGCAACCTGAATATGCAACTAACGCATATCGTTCAATTAAGCCTGAGTATATGGTCGCATTAGGTGTTTGTACTCACTTAGGTTGTGCACCAACATATCAAGAAGGTTCTTTTGAAGAACAAGTTGAAGGCGTTAAAGACGGTTTTTTCTGCCCATGTCATGGCTCTAAGTTTGATATGGCTGGTCGTGTATTCCAAGGTGTTCCTGCTCCTACTAACTTAGTAGTGCCAGAGCATTCATTCCCAACTGAAACCACCATCTTAATTGGTGTTGGTCAAGGAGAAGCGTAATGTTTGCAAATTTTATGGCTTGGATAGACAAGCGTTTACCTGTTACAGATTGTTGGAATAAGCATTTAGCGCAATATCCAGCGCCTAAAAACTTTAATTTTTGGTATTTCTTTGGCTCGTTAGCCATGTTGGTTTTAGTGAACCAAATTTTAACGGGTATCTGGTTAACGATGAACTATGAACCTTCAGGTGAAGGGGCTTTTGCTTCTATCGAATATATCATGCGTGACGTTGATTACGGTTGGTTATTGCGTTATATGCATTCAACCGGAGCTTCGGCATTCTTTGTTGTTGTATACATGCATATGTTCCGCGGCATGATGTACGGTTCTTATCAAAAGCCACGTGAGTTATTGTGGATTTTCGGTATGTTAATCTTCTTAGTATTAATGGCTGAAGCCTTTATGGGCTACTTATTACCTTGGGGTAATATGAGCTACTGGGGGGCGCAAGTAATTATCTCGCTCTTTGGCGCTATCCCCGTTATTGGTGAAGAGTTAACCATTTGGATCAAAGGTGACTATGTTATCTCTGGTGCCACGTTAAATCGCTTCTTCGCCTTACACGTAGTTGCCTTACCATTAGTACTTGTTGTCTTAGTTTTCTTACATATTTTAGCGCTTCATGAAGTGGGTTCAAACAACCCAGAAGGGACTGATATTAAGAAGAAAAAAGGCAGTGTTAAACCTGAAGAATTAAGCAAGTTTAAATTCCATAAACATTACACTGATAAATACGATATTGTTGATGCAATACCGTTCCATCCGTATTACTCAGTAAAAGATATTATGGGTGTTGTTGGTTTCTTAATTTTATTCTGTTGGGTAATGTTCTTTGCCCCAGAAGGTGGCGGTTACTTTATTGAGGCGCCAAACTTTGAGCCTGCAAATGGCTTGAAAACCCCAGAGCATATTGTTCCGGTATGGTACTTCGGTCCATTCTTTACTATTTTACGTGTTATCCCTGATAAATTATTGGGTATGATCACCATGTTTGCCGCTATCGGTGCGTTATTTGCTCTACCATGGTTTGATCGTGGTGTTGTCAAAGCACTTAAATTCCGTAGCAAGGCACATTTTATTAACCTTACTCAATTTGCTATTTGTTTTATCGCTTTAGGTATTTTAGGCACAATGCCAGCTACAGACCTAGCTAACTTTATCGGTAGAATAGCAACTTTTGGTTATTTTGGATTTTTCGTAGCGCTTTGGTTATACAGTAAAAATGAAAAAACTAAGCCAGTACCAGAGAGGGTTTCAGGATAATGAAAAAGTTACTTATTACAATTTTAGCTTTACTACCTTTAATGGTTTCTGCTGCTGGTCCAAGTGTTGCTTTAGATAAAGCCAATAATGATTTATCAGATAAAGAGTCACTAAAACGTGGCTTTGAGTCTTACTTAAATTATTGTTTGGGTTGTCACCAGTTACAATATCAACGATATAACCGTACTTTTGCCGATTTAGGTATCGACGAAAAAGAAGGCGTTGAGAAATGGATGCCAACAGGTGAAAAACCGGGTGATCATATTACTAATACTATGCCAGCAAAAGAAGCTGCTGCATGGTTTGGTACTGCGCCACCAGATTTAACACTTGAAGCTCGTTTTAGAAGTCCTGATTATATTTACACATACTTGCGCACTTTTTATGAAGATAGCGATCGCCCATTTGGTGTGAACAATAAAGTCTTTAAAGATGTTGGTATGCCACATGTGTTGCAAGATCTTCAAGGTGTAAGAACCATGGATGATCACGGTGTATTATCATCGGCGACTGGCGGTAGCATGACTGCTGAAGAATATGACATGTTCGTACGTGATCTTGTTAACTTCCTTGAGTATGTTGGTGAGCCAAACAAGCTTGAACGTGAAGCATTAGGATACTGGGTTATTGGTTTCTTATTGATCTTATTTATTCTTTCTTACTTACTTAAAAAAGAGTATTGGAGAGATGTACACTAATATTAAATTAGTGTCATAAATTTTACTGGGGGCATTTGCCCCCATTGTTAGTTTTTAATCGTAGTATTTTGGAGGCAAAATGGCCGTAGCTGCAAACAAACGCTCAGTGATGAACTTATATTCACATGCAGATGATATGTATAGCCACCAAACACGCATTGTGTTGGCGGAAAAAGGCGTTGGTGTAGACATTCACTTGGTTGATATGGCGAATTTGCCAGAGGATTTATTAGACTTAAATCCATATGGAACAGTACCTACATTAATTGATCGTGAATTAGCACTATATGAAGCATCAATTATTATTGAATACTTGGATGAGCGTTTTCCTCATCCACCATTAATGCCAGTTTACCCAGTTTCTCGTGGTCGCAGTCGTTTAATGATGCATCGTGTTGAGCAAGATTGGTATAGCTTAGCAAAGATCATTTTAAATGGTCCTGCGGATAAAGCTGGTAAAGCGCGTCAAGAATTGAAAGAAAGCTTATTAAGTGTAGCGCCTATTTTAAATGAAGCACCTTACTTTATGAGTGAAGAATTTAGCTTAGTTGACTGTTACTTAGCACCATTATTATGGCGTTTACCTGTTTTAGGTATTGAGTTAGATGGCCAAGGTTCTAAAGAGCTAAAAACGTATATGTTGAAATTATTTGAACGTGAATCATTTCAAGCATCATTAACGGAATCAGAGCGTGAGTTACGTTTTGGAAATCCGGTTTAATATTGATGTCTGATTCAATGACTTCATCAAAGCCCTACATTGTTAGGGCTTTTTATGACTGGATTTCTGATAATCAATTAACCCCATATGTAGTTGTTGATGTAAGTGTTTATGGTGTTTTAGTACCTATGGCTTATGTGAGTGATGGTCAAATCACTTTAAATATTTCATCTTCAGCTATAGGTGCAATCTCTATGGCGGGTGAGCAAATTGAGTTTAGTGCTCGATTTGGCGGAAAACTTGAAAATATTGTTGTGCCGTTTGGCGCCGTTGCTGCCATTTACGCGAAAGAAAATGGTGCTGGAACATCGTTAGCGATAGAACATCCTGACGTTGAAGAAGATGCTGTAGAATCAAGTCCTGCTGCATTATCTACAGTAACATCAGATGATGATAGTGATCAAACGAATGCTAAACCTAAGGTTGCATCTAAAGGTCGAGCAAGTTTAAAAGTGATAAAATAAAAAATCCACCTAAAGTGATTTAGGTGGATTTTTGATGTTAAAGTTTAGTTCAGGATAATTACTCTTTTCAGCAATCCTTTGATCTAATCTTTTAGTTAGTCTAAGTACTCGAACATTTTGAATACTTTATTCACACCGCTTATATTTCTGGCTACTTCAACAGCCGCATTCGCTTCGCTGTTTTTAATCAACCCCATTAGAAATACTTCACCATTTTCAGTAACCACTTTTATATTAGTCGCATCAAGTTGATCACTGCCAAATAAAGCCGTTTTTACTTTTGATGTCAACCATATGTCATTACTTTTCGTGGTAACAGATACGGTATTGCCAATTCTTATTTGGTCATAAATATGTTCAATGCCTTCTACTTGGTTTAGCGTTTTTATGGCTAAATCTTTTAAATAGCTATTCGGTGATTGACCGACAACCAGTACTTTCCCGTTTAAACTGATCACTTGCAGGTTAGTATTATCGGTAAGTCCTTCAATCTTCGCTAAGTTATTATGAGCGACTAATTCTATTTTTTGATCGTCAACTTGATTACCCAAACTTCGGTTATCGTTAACTACAGAGGCACCACCAATAACGCCAACCACTGCGGCGGCAACACAACCTTGTAATATTGCTGCGGTACTTGCGATGAAAATAAAGTTTTTTAATCTCATAATTATTATTCTTCTTGTGGGAAAAGTGTCGTATCGATAATGTCACATAAACAGTGGATAACGACTAAATGAACTTCTTGAATTCGTGCGGTACGTGATGAAGGAACGCGTATTTCAACATCGCCTTCACCTAATAAACCAGCAATATCACCACCGTCTTTACCGGTAAGCGCAATAATAGGCATATCTCGAGCAACAGCTGCTTCAATGGCTTTAATAACGTTACGGGAATTTCCGCTGGTTGAAATGGCTAATAACACATCACCGTTGTTACCTAATGCACGAACTTGTTTAGAGAAAACTTCGTCAAAGTGGTAATCATTACCAATAGAAGTGATGGTTGAGCTATCGGTCGTTAATGCTATTGCTGGCAAAGGCGGACGCTCGGTTTCATAGCGATTCAGTAACTCAGCAGAAAAATGTTGTGCGTCACCAGCGGAACCGCCATTACCACAGGCTAAAATTTTATGTCCTGCGAGTAAGCTTTGTACCATTACCATACCTGCCTGCTCTATTGGGCTAGCAAGGGCTTCACTGGCAGCAATTTTTGTTTGGATACTTTCGGTGAAATTGCTTTTAATTCGTTCTAACATAAATGAACTTTGCTCCATATATTAAGCTGGGAAATTAATTCTATTACAGACTCTAGCTAAAAGCATTTTTTAGCCATTGGGTATCTGGTTTATTGGTATCGCCTTCAATCGCAACAATGTCAAATCGGCAAGCGGTATTATATTCATTTAACTTTTGCTGTTGTAGGAAAAAAGCGGCTGTTTTGATGATTTTTTGCTGTTTTTGGTATGTAACGGCAGAAATAGCACCACCAAAATGATTATTCTTACGGTATTTTACTTCAACGAAAACAATACAGTCACCATCTTTCATTATCAAGTCAATTTCGCCCTGTCGAGAATGAAAGTTCTTTGCTAATAAAGAAAGTCCTTTTTCAATTAAATAACGTTCAGCATATAATTCCCAACAATCGCCAGAAGCTTTCGCAGTCGTATTATTTGGCTTAGTCTGTTTTTTCCATAGCAATTTCTTGTACCTTATCCCTTTGGTAACTGCCCCACAATAAACTACGAGTTAGTACCGTATTATTGTCTAATTTTAAAATGCCGGTTTGCCCGTAATGTCTGATATATGGGTATTGTTTAAACATTAGAAACTTATCAATTAACGGCAAACTATCATAACCCATAGCAAATATACGTTGCAGGCTATCGCTTCTGTTTGGCCAAATGGTTTCGGTTAACTGTTTCAGCGGCAGGTTTTGTTGTTTACTGGGTAAAATCCATGGCATTTCAGTAAACTGTAAACCGGTTAAATCTCTACTATCACTTTTGTCGGCGTTATCACTATGACTCCGAGAACTAGCAAAAATAGGAATTGCATTAGAAAATGGGCTAATATTTACATCAATATACGGTTTTAATAAACGAGTTTCATTGGGAGAGCCAACCACGTATATCATGTCTAAATCACGCCTGTTTCTAGCTTCAGAATTGATTTTTTGGCGGATTCTCTGATCAAGATTATTGATGCGATCCTGACTTGAAGAAACATCAAGGCTGTCTTTTAATTCATTTTGCATTGTGGCGCCACCATTAACATAAATAGTTTCGGGAGTGCTGCCGGTTATTTTATGCCATTGATTAGCGAAGGTTTGAGCAATACGTTTACTGACATTATCTTTTTGACTGAAGATAATAGGATGATGAAAATCTTTTTGACTCAGTGTTGTGGCTGCTTGAATTGCTTCATCAGCGGGATTCATAGATAGCACCATATGCTGCTCTTTTAATTCGCCATTGTTAGGCATATTAAATAAGAGTGTCGGAAGTGTTAAATCTGTTTGGGCTAGGTATTCGTCAACTTTCTCTTTTAATAAAGGACCAATAACGTAATTAACTTCTAACTCTATCAGTTGTTGATTCAGAGTCGTCATGTCGACTTTATTGGAATCAATAAAATGCAGCTTTTTGTTTTTGTCATTGTTATATGCTGACAGTGTTCCTTGTTGTGCGGATTCTCCTGCTGCTTTTTGACGACCAGATAAAGGAAGGATCACGGCGATATTTTGTTGAAACTGAGGCAACACAAGTTTTCATTCATTAGCTGGGGAAGTAAAGTGTTGGAAGGGTGAAGGGAGAATTGTCTTTG
>JAQWHO010000344.1 GCA_029249355.1 Thalassotalea sp. | reverse complement strand
TGAAGTGATGACTCCGGCAGTAAAGTTACTCGATAAATTAAAAATACCTTATCAATTGCATCAATATCATCATGATGAAACAGCCGCATCTTACGGACTAGAAGCGGCTGAAAAGTTAGCAGTTGATGCCGCACAGATATTCAAAACCTTAGTTGTTGAAACAGAAAATAAAAGTTTAGCCGTCGCTATTATTCCCGTAGAAAAACAGCTTAATTTAAAAGGTTTTGCAAAATCATTGAATTGTAAGAAAGTAACGATGGCTGACCCAAAGCGCGTTCAATCAACGACGGGTTATGTTTTAGGTGGAGTGAGTCCTTTAGGGCAAAAAAAGCGTTTATTAACTGTTATTGATGATTCAGCTGATCAACTTAAAACGATATTTATCAGTGGTGGAAAACGTGGGCTAGAAATTGAGATATCCCCCACCGATTTAGTCAAAGTTCTTAACGCGAAAACTAACGCAATTAGTAGTTAAACGGCTAATTAGAAAACTAATCATGCGGTTTTAAAATCACTTTTCCGTCACTTTTATGTTTAGCATAATGATCTAACGCTTTTGGAAATTCTTCAAAATTAACACTCGCATAAATGTCGGTATGAAAAATACCTTGTTCAAAGAGTTTTTGTACTTTTCTGCTTAATGAAATAACTTGCCAAGGATTTGCATCACCGATGTATTTAGCTAACCAAAAACCTTCAATTTTAATATTTCTAAAAATAACATCGGACACTGAAAACAAACCTCCAACAGGATCAAATGTTTCTGTCAAACGACCATAAACGATTGCTGTTGAATTATTGGGCATTGCTTTCAATAGATTAGGCGTATCTTCAGCAGCAACAGAGTCGAGCAATACTTTAGCTTTTAATGCTTTACAAGCTAGCTTCAACTTTTCTTGAAAGTCATCAGTAGTTGTTAATAACACGCTATCCGCGCCAAGCTTTTTTAATACTTCAACATTATTTTCACTGCGCACTGTTGCAATTGTTTTGATGCCTAACATTTTGGCGTAACGAATCACGCCTTTTCCCACTTGACTAGCCGCTGCATTAATTACAATAGCCTTGGCATTTAACGCTTTAGCGCGTTCAACTAAGCAAACTGAAGTACAAGGGTTAACGATAATAGTTGCTGCTTGTTCATCAGAAAGGGATTTACGAACAGGTAAACAAAAATTTGCTTTAGTAACAGCATATTTAGCCCAAACACCATCAATACCTGGTTGTGCGGAAACAGCGACTCGTTTACCCATAAGCCATTTTCCGTATAAGCCGGAATTAGCATCGACAACAATACCGCAACCTTCAAAGCCCACATATGCACCGTTATTAGGTGCTAAACCATATTTTCCTAATAAATAAACTAAGTCAGAGGGGTTCACTGGGGATGCCAGAATTTTCACTAACACTTGCCCTTTTCTCAACGTGGCAATGGGTTTATCACAAAGCTCTATGCGTTGTGAAGAAGGCAAAGATTGATCGTCTTTTAATGCCAAAGAAAATCCGGTGTTATTTACAGGTAGTGATGCTGAAGACAAAATAGAACACTCTCATTAGTTAAACTTAAAACAGGCTATCAAGTCTTAAAGCTGAATAAAAGCACTATTATCTGACAAGGTGTAAAATATGAATATTAATGTCAATTACCTCTACTATTGAAGATGAAGAGTCTCAATATATCAATAAGTTATATATAACTCATAGCCTAACCTAAAAAAGCCATGATACTCTTTGTATCAACATTAATGACAAAAGAGCAACTTTATGAAATATATAGACATTAAATCTCCAGAAATTAAATCAGTGTCTTTAGTCGCTCATGACAATATGAAAGTTGAGTTGATAAATTGGTGTCAAAAATACCAAGAAGTTTTAAAACCTCATACTTTGTATGCCACAGGGACAACGGGTTTACATATAGAAAAACAAACAGATTTAACGATTAATAAACTCATCAGCGGTCCATTAGGTGGCGATCAACAAATTGGTGCCTTAATCACTGAGCAGAAAATAGACATTATGATTTTCTTCTGGGATCCATTAGAAGCGCAGCCTCATGATCCTGATGTAAAAGCATTATTAAGATTAGCGGCGGTATGGAATATTCCTGTAGCGTGTAATAGAGCAACGGCAGACCTATTGATAACATCACCTTTGTTTTCAACTAGCTATGAAAAATCCATTCCTGATTATCAGCATTATATTGAATCGAGAAGTTAAGGTTCTAATTGTTTTTGAATGTATTATTCTCACATTACGCACTGACAGTCGTCATGTGCGTTCCTAAGGTTGCGCTCTTATAATCCGCTCCAAAAATGAAGCTAAGTTTGACAAATCAATGATTCACGCCTAAACCTACGTTAGTTACTTTATACGGATTCATGTTGTCGTTGGGGTTAGTAACGAAATGGAACTCAACTTATAAGGATATCAATCATGAAAAATCAAATACGGTACTTTCTCACAATAATTTTAGCCCTATTTTCTTTTCAATCTTTCGCTTTGGATGACATACAATCCGACTCTGAAGAAACGTCAGTGAACATTATGGTTATTAATATTAATCAAGCCGAAAGCCATGACTTTTTGTCATTGAAAGGCGTTGGTGTGAAAAAAGCGCAAGCAATTGTGACATATCGTCAAACCAATGGCCCTTTTGCTACAATTGATGATTTATTGAAAGTGCAAGGCATTGGTAAACACGTAATAGCAGAAAACAAAAATCGATTGAAAATTTAATCGTCTGATTTTTTTAATCACCATTTAAAGCATCAAACATTCCTGTTTGATGCTTATATACATAGTTTTTAATAAATACAGGATTATCAGTTAAATATCACTTTATCCCTGTTATAATCCTCACAAGCTTCTCTCTGAATCAAAGAATTAATGAACTACATCCCTCTTGATGAATTTAAATACGCTTGGGTTTTCCGCCATAAAAGTTTACCTATCGATGAAAAATCATTAAACAAAATAAAGCCTATGACCGAGCAAAGAGCGATGGTTTTATGGGACAGTTTTATTAGTAAAAGTGCCGATCATCCTGACTTTTTTAAGCAAGGTGACTGGGCTTTTGACCAATCAACGTGGTTTGAGAATGGTAAATGGGAGGGCATTTGGGACAGTAACGATACTGAGTTACCTAACGCTATTCTTGATAATATTCAATGGGATCCAAATACAATTGTTTATTACTGTATTAATCGAAAACAGGTCATAGAAACTACTTGGTTAAATTTTAAAACCTGTTGGAAAAACTTCTTATTTATTGATGACGGTACAATTTTGATTGGCAAGAAACGTGCAGAAGTAATTCAATTTAATGCCAATGGTCAATTTAAAGTAGGTAAAAAAACTTAAAATAAAAGCGTTAATTTAACCCCTGAATATACTTGGCTATCCGCTTGCCAATATTCGCCATCAACTTGTCGATAACGAGCGAAAGCTTCAACAACAATGTTTTCAAACTTCATCCCTGCGCCTGCACCAATATATCCGTCGATATCATTTGAACTGTCGTAATCTTCATAATAATCAGCGTAATCGTGATATTCTGTATAACCGTCCAAAACAATATAAGCTAGAAACTCACTAAAATTTAAGTCATTATCATATCGGTCTTTATCATTATCACTTAACACCATTTCGCCAAAATCAAAACCTATTTCAGCATAGACGAACACATCTGAAAAATATCCAAATTTAATGCCTAAGTCCCAAGCAAGATAGTTGTGCTGAATGTTTAAAGTGTCTGTCACTGCGGCATTGCCTATCGAAGTATTTATGGCGATACCGACTGATGAACTGACATTAGTTAACCAAAGTTCAGTGCCAAAGCCATTAATATAATCTTGATCATTCATTTCAGTTTTGAGAAAAAAGCCAACATTATTTAACGTGTTTGCATATGATATATTTATCGTTATTAGGCTCAATAAATGCAGTAAAGAAATTAAAAAATATTTCATTATATACCCAGTATTTATTTGAAATGATTATTAAAATAGAAAGCGTAACGAAGTTTATATTTGTTTCTTTTTACAATGACCCAAATCATCTGAAATTGCAGAAGTACTATTAGAAACTCTCACTAATACACAACCTGATGAGGTATTAATTTTTTCTTTCTGAATAAGTTTGAATGCCCCTTTCTCAGGCGAATATAAATGATACTCAAAAGCTTGGTTTCCACCTTCTGACAAACTTGTAAATAAACCACCAAAAATTGCACCTACAATTGCACCACTAATAATGTCCTCGCTATTGCCATCAGACTCTTCTAAAGCCCCTAAAATTCCTCCTCCGACTATGCCAATGTTCACACTTGAAGATAACTCCACTTCCTTGACTAAGCTAACTTCTGCATAAAACTCTTGAATAATTGCGTTCTGATCGTCTCGACTGATAGCATTACTACTACATCCTGCAATCAAAAGTGAAAAGAAAAGGAAAAGGTAATTTATGGATTTCATATCGTACTCATTTAATAGTTAATTAGGTTGATTACAGTTTTGTAATCAACCTAATTAAATCAATAAGTCGTGTTAATTTCAGTTGTAAAGATGTAGTAAATAACAGAAGAAATGTTAGATTTTGTAAGTTTTGATTCAGTGCATCGTTGCACTTATTTTAATTTATTAACTGTATTCATCTTTTTGAAGTTCTGACAGGTCATCACCAGAAAGCATTACAGCTAACCAGCGCCCTTCTTTTGAGCTTTCCAAGGCGATTTTAATGATCATTGTCAAGGGCACAGAAAGTAACATCCCAACAGTACCCAATAACCATCCCCAGAAAATTAATGATAAAAACACCACTAAAGTTGATAAGCCTAAACCTCTGCCTAAATAACGAGGTTCAACAGCATTGCCCATCACGGTATTAATCACTAAATAACCTAAACCGATAAATCCGGCTTCTGCTGCACCTAGCTGTAATACCGCCAACGACATAGCAGGCACTGCCGCGATGATAGAACCAATATTAGGAATATAATTCAATAAAAAGGCAAGCACGCCCCACAAAAGTGGAAAATCTAAACCGAATGCCCATAGCATTAATGAAACACAAACACCGGTTGCAATACTCACTAACGTTTTAATGGCTAAATAGTTATTCACTGATGCTAAAAATCGATCAATTTGTCTCATACGCATTTGCGGATCATCTAACGCAAGATGTAATTTTTTAGGCAAAGAAGAGGCTTCCGATAACATAAAAACCACCGTGATAATAATCAAAAACATATTTGCCATAACATTACCTAAACCACTGAGCATATCAGCAGCAAGTCCCATTGCAGCAGCAGGATCAACATATTCTGTGATCAGTTCTGATGAAAGTATAATATTGTAAGTGGCGAGTTTTTCGATGACCCAAGAAAGTTGTTCAGTTAATTGCGCGCGATACACCGGCATTAATGCCGATAACTCACCTAATGATTTGCCAACTAAACCTGCTAATGACATCACAATGGTGACAAACATTAATATCACCAGTAAAACCGCGATCCCTTTAGGTATTTTATATTTTTGTGCATTGGTCACTAATGGATTACAAATTATCGCGATGAATGTAGAAAGCAAAAATGGTACTAAAATATTGGTTGCTGTTTTAATACCGGCTAAAACAACAAATAACGCCGCTGTGACTAATAATACTTTTAACACGCCATTGGTATTTTCGGAGGAAGCCATAAGATATTTTTCTTTTTATAAGTTAAACAAAACTATACGACAAAAGGCTAGTTAAGGACAAGGCAGAAAAAGCGATAAAAAATAAAAATACCGTTAATTATTATTAAATTAACGGTATTTACTTGGACAAACTAATTTATATTTCTTTGATCTAGTTAACGCTTAATAACTCACTACATTGTTCGACGAATTAAAGTTACGCTGGTTAAGTTTAATAAACGATAACAACTTAACATGCCTATTAAACCAACAAAACCTGCACCAGACAAAATACCAACTACCCAATAAGAAAAATGAAAACTTGCTGCCATTTCGAAGGTTTGAGTTTGTAAAAAGAACACCCCCATTTCCATACCGATGCTTGCCATTAACCCAGCTATGCCCCCTAAGGCAATAAACTCAAATAAAACACTGTTTCGTAGTAATGAGCCTTTTGCACCAAGCGTACGTAATATGGCAAGTTCTCGTTCCCGCTCTTCCATGCTCGCTTGTACTTGTGCAACCAAAACTAAACTTCCTGCAAGCACCACAAGCACTAAAATTAGTTCGATAGCGATTGAAACTTGCTCAATCATTTGATTCAACTGCTTCATGATATTGTCAAAATCAATCATTGAAATCGTTGGATATTGACCAATAAGTTGATAAAACGCTTCTTTTTTCTCAGGAGTAACATTCCATGCAGATATTGACGTTGCCGGAAAATCAGATAAAGCCGCTTGATTAAAAACCATGATAAAATTAAGTTGACGGGTTTTCCAATCAACTTCACGAAGACTTGTTACCTCTGCGGTTACCTCACGTCCACCAATATTGAACGCTAACTCATCTCCTAATTTAATATCAAGTCTTTCAGCAGTGCCTGTCTCTACGGAAACCTGATGCGTGTCATCCTCTTTATTCCACCAAGTACCTTCGGTAATTTCATTTTGAAGAGGGACATCATCTAACCAAGTTAAACCAAGTTCACGGCCCATACCTTTGCGACCTTCAGGTTTCTTTTCTTTTTCATCGTTGGTTTTGTCAGCTTCATCAATTGATGGCTCATCTTCTTTATCTTTTATACGAATCGTTTTTTCGTCATTTATTGCGGTTAAGCGACCGCGATATACAGCAAAAAAACCTCGATGAGGAATATCATTATCTTCAGTAAATTTTGTTAGCGGAGCTATTTGATCTTGAGTAATATTTACTAAATATTGGTTAGGGGTATCTTCTGGAAATTGCGCTTCCCACTCACCAATAATTGAGGTTTTCATCACAGTGATCAGCAATAACAATTTTATTGCAATAGTAAAACTTACTAACTGCACGCTATTTTCATTGGCTCGTCGTTTCAAGTTTGCTAACGCTAAATGCCAAGACTTGCCCGCTTTAGTACCAACACTTCGCCCTGCATTCATCACTAAACGTCCTAAGCCTAGTAATAAAACTGAAACTAATAATCCGCCTGCAAGCAATGATAAACTCATCACAACGTCGCCACTAAACATTAACAATAATGTTAACAATGCTACTAAGGGAATGAGTTGATGCCAGCCAAGTTTAACTTCTTTCGCGGATGAAAAACCCCTTATAACAGAGAGTGGAGAGGTATGAATAAGCTCTTTAATAGGATGAATGGCAAAAGCAATTGCGCATAATAACCCTGTAACTATGGCTGTTAGAAACGGCGTAAAGCTCAATGGTGTATCATCCAATGACAAATAGCCTTCAATAGCATTAGCGCCTAGCAGAAGCAACACGTAACCAAGGATTAACCCTGCTACAATGCTTATAAAGCTTAACAAAGCCCAATGTAAGCAATATAGTTTACGTACATGAGAAATCGACGCTCCTAGCGCTCTAAACACGGCAACTACTGATTGATGTCGCTGTCCATAACGTCTACTCGCCACAGCAACCGCTACAGCCGCTAAAACAATGCCAAGCATACTAGCCAATGATAAAAACCTTTCTGCGCTGTCTAACGTTGTTGATAAACGATTTTGTGCGCGTTTAGCATCATACCAACGTTGTGCGTCATTCACTTGAGGCTTTATCCATTCATCGAATGCTTCAACATCTTGTTTATCTCCGGCAAATAAATAGGAATGCCACATTCGACTACCCGGTTGTACTATGTCAGTTGCAGATAAGTCATCAATATTCATTAATACTGTAGGACCTGCCACTAAAAAGCGATATGAACGATCTGGAATATTGGTAAGAATGCCTGCAATTTTTAACGGTGCCACACCAATTTCAACAGTATCACCAATTTTTACGCCTAAACGGCTTAATAAACTGCGTTCTACCCATAATTCACCCTTTGAAGGCCCTCCGACGATTTCTTCAACGCCGTTAATAGAACGTTGAATTTTAAGTTCACCACGTAAAGGGTAATTAGGGGAAACGGCATCAATTTCACTGAGTAACATATTGTCGCCAAAAAATACCATAGAATCTGTAGCAACTTTAAGCGCAACATCTACGTTCAGTGATTTACTTTTAGTAAGAAACTTTTCATCCGCAGGGCCACTTCCCCCAAGCACACGGTCTGCCGCAATAGTATTGGTGCTGTTAGCAGCAATGGCATGTTTTATCTGTCCAGAAAAACCTGTTAAAGAAAAAACCGTTGCTACAGCTAAGACAATGGCAAGAAAAATAATAGTCAATTCGCCACGACGTATTTCATGATCGAGTAAACGCAGCGATTGTTTAAACCAAATGTTATTTGAACTAGCCATTTTTAACCCACATTCGCAACAGTTGAAGCTTCGTTATGCACATAAACGCTATCTTGTTGTGCTTCAGTTAATACGCCACTATCCATTTCTACCTGACGTTGACAACGAGCTGCTAGTTTAGGGTCGTGAGTCACTAAAACTAAGGTTGTACCGAGTTGCTCGTTTAAATCAAATAACAACTGAGTTATATGCAAACCGGTTTTAGTATCTAAATTTCCTGTGGGTTCATCAGCA
>JAQWHO010000343.1 GCA_029249355.1 Thalassotalea sp. | reverse complement strand
TTGAGACATCAAAAGTTAAATCGCATTCGTTTAACTTCGTTGCTGCAGGCCTTGCCCGAAGCGAGATGCGCATTCTACGCACCTGAGATTTAATGTCAACATTTTATTTAAAGTTTTTTCTGATTATTTCAAAAAAGTTTTTAAACGTTATGTTCAAGGTTTTGACATCATTACTGATAACTAAACCACTTAAAACTCGCTTCTCAGGTCTCCCTGAAGAAGTGGAGCGCATTTTAGAGATTTCTCTCCCCACGTCAACTACTATTTTCAATTAATTATTTGTTTGCTTGGTTTTCGTACAAACCCTACTGGAGTTGACGATAAACATACAATTTATGATAGCTTTGTGAACAGAATGTAATAATTTACCATTCATGCTTACTTATGTTCTAGTGATGGAATTCGCGTTATTTCAATATAAAGCGTACTCTTTTACTATAGATATAATTAATAAATAGATTAAGAGCTCGTTTATGAATAAAAATACTTTAAGATCATACAAAGGTATTACCACAATTATTGGTGAAAATTCCTATGTAGATGAAAGCGCGGTACTCATTGGAGATATAGTGTTAGGCAATGATGTTAGTGTCTGGCCACTTGTAGCAGGAAGAGGCGATGTAAATAAAATACGTATTGGCAATCGAACTAACATACAAGATGGGACAATATTGCATGTAACCCGACGTTCAAGCCATCAGCCGGATGGATTTCCACTGATTATAGGTGATGATGTTACTGTTGGGCATCAATGCATGTTGCATGGGTGTACGCTAGGAAATCGTATCTTAGTGGGTATGGGTGCAATAATTATGGACGGCACAATCGTTGAAGATGATGTGTTTATTGGTGCAGGTACCGTTGTTCCACCTAATAAAGTATTACGCAGTGGTTATCTTTATGTTGGTAATCCAATGAAAGAGGCTCGATTATTAAAAGAAAGTGAGCAAAATTTTTTAAAAACCTCTGCCGATAATTACGTACATCTAAAAAATGAATATCTTCAAGAATCTTCAGGCAATAATTAAGCTTTCATATTAATATGTACTTCATCGCCCTCTGGTTCATTTTTTTCGAACCAGAGTTCAGCAATTTCTTCTAAATCAAATTTTGTACAACTATCTATTTCATTTAGGCGACCTAAAGAAAATGAATGAAAATATATTGTAATACGTTGTCCTGACAGCATGCCGGTAAAACACCAAGCCTCCTGTGTTTTGTCAAAAGAAAGATCATCATTAAAAATTATCGCTTGATTCATACTGACATCTCTTTTCGTAACAAAGTTAAAACTTTTTTCTCGTCAGGTTGAATATTACGCCAAATATTAAAACTTACGGCCGCTTGCCCGACTAGCATACCTAAACCATCAATGAGTTTTGCAGCGTTACGCTTTTTTGCAATTTGAAGAAATGGCGTTAATTCTTTTCCGTAGGTCATGTCATAACAAGTTACATTAGGTTGTATAACGTGTTCAGAAATAGGTAATGCTTGACCATTCAACCCTGCGGAAGTTGCATTAATAATGACATCAAAAGCTTGCTCAGCAACCTCTTCAAACGAACATGATGAAATAGGTTTCCCTGGATATTGCTCTACAATATTTTCTGCTTTAGAAACCGTCCTATTCGCTACCACTAATTTTGCTGGATTTTTTTCTAATAAAGGGAGTATTACCCCTTTTGCTGCACCGCCTGCACCTAACAGTAAAATGCGCTTACCTAAAAGAGCTACTTTATTGGCTAATAGATCATTTACTAACCCGTCACCATCGGTAGTATCACCCCAAATACATCCATCCTTGAATGATAATGTATTCACTGCGCCTGCGAGTTTAGCTCTTTCAGAAAGATGATCGCAAAGAGTCATCGCTTCTTCTTTAAATGGAGCCGTTACATTAGCCCCTTTCCCACCGATTTTAATTAACTGCCTTACTGCAAGTTCAAATGCCCCAAGTTCAACGTATTCACTTTGGTAATTTAAAAGCTCATTTGTTTGTTCAGCAAACTTTTGGTGAATAAATGGTGAGCGAGATTGCTTAATTGGGTTTCCGAAAACACGATATTGATCCATAACAACTAATTATAAAAATAGAATAAGATAAGGGTATAGCAATGATAAACAGTTAAATACAAAAAAGCAGGCTTTACCTTTCGATAATGCCTGCTATTTCATTATGAGTTATATAGTTTTTAACTAAAATTTGTAACCTAGCATAACTGAATAAACCATTGGATCTACATCTACTTCAGCAGATCCTTTAATCGCGTCACCAATCATAAAATTCGCTTCTGTATTAATATCAATATAACGAACAGACGCGTTAACATGCCATTTATCGTTCAGTTGATAATCAGCACCTAATTGTGCTGAAAAACCAAATGAACCATCTAATTCTAATTTATTAAACCCTAAAGATTTAGGAGCTGATTTAAACGATTCGTCGAAGAAAATAGTGTAATTAACACCAAGACCTACATAAGGTTTAAAGTTAGACTGCGTATCAAAATAATACAAAGCGCTTACTGTTGGTGGTAAATGAGTCACTTCACCTAATGTTAAACCATCAACATTGGTACCGAAGATACCTTCAGAAATACCTTGAGGATCATGAATAGCAACATCATGAGTGAATGGTGTTGCAGCTAATACTTCAACAGCCCAATTATTGTCATAAAAGTAAACAAAGTTTAATCCAAGCTGGGTATTATCTTCCACAGAAATTGATAAAGGTGTATTTCCACCTAACGCTTCAACATAAACGCCCGCTTTATCACTTGCAGGTTCAACTAATGTGATACCACCACGTACAACGATATCACCCGCTTGATAATTATCTGCAACAGCAGAAAGTGAAAGAGTAGATAATGCAATCACTGTCAGTATATTTTTTCTCATCATTATATCCATTGAGTATTTAAGGTTTTTAAGTTGAGCGCATTCTATCGCCTGTGTCAGAGAGAGTATTGATCCAGCACAAATAAATATGGAAATATTGCTGCTTATTCAGTCTTAGTATGAAAAATAAGAGGAGTAATGAGCAATTAGGTGAATATAAGAGAAAAATATAAGAGAAAAATATAAGGGTGAAATTGGCAAATTTAAGCAATAAAGGTTGTATTAATAGGTAATAGAAACACCCTACAAAACCGTATAAATTTTATAGCCCCATACCAAAATAAAGTAAATAATGGCAACAAACACTGCCGCGGAGCCTAAATCTTTCGCGCGCCCACTTAGCTCATGTCGTTCAAGACCAATACGATCAATTGCTGCTTCAATGCCTGAATTTAGCAATTCAGCAATCAATATGGCAAATACTCCTGAAATTAATAAACCAAACTCAACAAAGCCATCAGCAATATAGAAAGATGTCGGTAATAGCACAATCAATAAAAATACTTCCTGACGAAAAGCAATCTCATGTTGATAAGCTGCTTTTAACCCTAAAAGACTATGCTTTATTGAAGGTATGAATCGTCCAAGGTGAGTTTGATTTTTAGATGACAAAGTATGACCTACCCTTTTTTGTTAGCAACAAAATAACCCCGCAAAATGTTATTTAAATCTGGACTGCTATACTGAAATTTAGATGAAATAATCAGGCAGATAATATTGCAATGTTAGCAAGAAGTACACTACAGCAAAGAATTCTTTGCATTATCCCTTTTTTTGCCGCCTCAGGGATACTTCCGTTAACAATTTATCGATTTGTTCAAGCCGAATGGTCAATGGCACTATTGGACTTAACTATTTTCATTTTTATGTGTTTAATAGGGTATTTTGCTTATCACAAGAAACACGTTAGCACACTTAAGGTATTCTTTTGCCTACTAGCCATTTTAGCGACCTTAACTACTCTATATTTAAAAGGTATCAGCCAACTATTTTGGTGTTATCCAACCATCGCCATTTTATTTTATTTCTTAACCGTACGTTTAGCAGCAATAAGCAGCCTAATAACATTAATTGGATTTGCCATATTAGCAGCGCCATTATTACCTCAAATATTACTTGCTACATTTTTAATCACTTTGGTGATCACTGCGAGCTGTTCATTAGCATTCAGTTACGAAACGAGTAAACAACATCAACAATTAGAAGTTTTATCCAAAACAGATCATCTAACCAAAACACTCAACAGAAGAGCCTTCACGGAAATTGCACAACGCCAAATCAATAACTATCTAAGAAATCCAATAGCCACAAGTATGATTTTATTAGATATAGATCATTTTAAAAGTATTAATGATAAATTTGGTCATAATCAGGGGGATGATGTATTAGTAAAAATATGCCAATTATTACTGAAAGAATTAAGGGTAAATGATTACTTATTTCGCATTGGTGGAGAAGAATTCATTATTTTGCCATACGCAACAGGACAAAAACAAGCCGTACATCTAGCTGTTAAACTAAAAGATCTTATTGAAAAATATAGCTTTATTGAAGGCCGTCAAGTAACTATTTCATGTGGCGTTGCAGAATATAATAAAGGCGATGATAACTTGAAAGACTGGTATGCACGTGCCGATAAAGCACTTTATCGCGCAAAAAAAACACGTAATACCGTATGTTATGACAATGAATCAACCGAAATAGATTACTCTGTTAACCAATCATGTGCGACTAAATAATCGGTAAGATTTGCTTCATCAGTATTTGGCTCTGGTTGATAGTTATATTCCCAACGAGCAAGTGGCGGCATCGACATTAAGATTGATTCAGTACGTCCCCCAGACTGCAAACCAAACAAAGTGCCGCGATCAAAAACCAAATTAAACTCAACATAACGACCTCGACGGTAAAGCTTAAATTGGCGATGAGCATCATTAAAATCAGTATGTTTCCGCTTATTCATAATCGGAACATAAGCGTCAACAAAACCTTGGCCAACGGCTTTGATATAATCTAAGCAAGTTTCAAAGTCCCATTGATTTAAATCATCAAAAAATAAACCACCGACACCGCGAGTTTCATTGCGATGTTTTAAATAGAAATATTCGTCACACCATTTTTTGTGTTCATCATAAATATTTTCACCAAACGGCTGACATAAATCTTTTGCTGTTTGATGCCAATGAATAACATCTTCCATAAATGGATAAAACGGCGTTAAGTCAAACCCTCCACCAAACCACCAAACAGGTGTTTCACCTGCTTTTTCTGCGATAAAAAAGCGTACATTCGCATGCGAAGTTGGAATAAATGGATTTTTAGGATGGATCACTAATGAAACCCCACAGGCTTTCCAAGTTCTTCCAGCCAATTCAGGACGATGTGCCGTCGCAGATGGGGGTAATTTGTCACCCGATACTTCAGAAAAATTTACACCGCCTTGTTCAATAACAGTGCCGTTAGTTAAAACACGCGTACGGCCACCGCCTCCTTCAGGACGAATCCAGTTATCTTCTACAAATTTTCCACTACCATCTGCCGATTCAAGTGCCTGGCAAATGTTGTCCTGTAATTGTTTTAAAAACTCGATAACTTGATTGATATTGACTTGGCTCATGCGCGAAATTGCTCTCCGGTTAAGGCATCTATAATGGTTGATGGCTGAGTATACCCTAAGGTTTGACCTTTAATAATAAAATCTAATTTATCAATTAATTGACTTGATAGCCCTTGCCACGTTTTGGCGGGTGCTTCCCCTGATAAATTTGCACTGGTAGAAACAATCGGTTTATTCACGCTATTACATAATGCGACAACGTCTGGTTGGCTAGTAATACGTACCGCGATCGTATTAAATTTTCCAGATAGTAAAGCATGACAACTTTTATTTTTCGGCACGACTTGTGTAATACCGTCAGGCCATCTTGAAAGCATGGTGAGGCGTTTATCTTGCGGAATTTTATCATCATCAATATAAGGCAATAATTGAGCATAATTTGCCGCTAATAAAATCAGCCCCTTTTCAGCAGAGCGATTTTTTAGCAGCAATAGCTTTTTTAGCGCTTCAATATTGTCGGGATCGCATCCTAAACCAAATACAGCTTCGGTTGGATAAGCTAGAATTCCGCCACTTAAAAACGCATCGACAGCTGTTAACGTCATAATAAAAAGTAAATGAGATTAAATTGCCGTGATTATACGGCGTTTTTACCCCAGTTGTATAATGAATCGCGCTAAAGAGTGCGAACAAAGCAGTCTTTGTTTGCACTTTTATTATTAATCAAACAACTCTTTCACTTTTGCACGTAAAATAAATTTTTGAATTTTCCCTGTTGATGTTTTCGGTAACTCACTGAAGACAACTGTTTTTGGCGCTTTAAAGTTTGCCATATGCTCTCGGCAGAATGTGATTATTTCAGTTTCAGAAGCCTCTTTCCCATCTTTTAAACTGACAAAAGCACACGGGGTTTCTCCCCATTTGTCATCTTTTCTTGCAACAACAGCAGCTTCCATAATTGCCGGATGCTGGTAAAGCACTCCTTCTATTTCTACAGATGAAATATTTTCGCCTCCAGAAATAATTATATCTTTTGAGCGATCTCGAATTTCAATAAAACCATCTGGGTGTTTTACTGCTAAATCACCTGAATGAAACCAACCGTTTTTGAAGGCATCAACTGTCGCCGTATCGTTTTTTAAGTACCCTTTCATGGTGGTATTGCCACGAAACATGATCTCTCCAATAGTTTCAGCATCGGCAGGCACAACCTCCATTGTTTCTGGATCTAAAACATCAACATCCTCTTGAGTAGGATAACGCACACCTTGTCTTGCTTTTAATGCCGCCCGCTCATCGTCGGTACAATTATTCCATTCATCTTTCCATTCGCTTACAACACAGGGGCCATAGACTTCAGTTAAACCGTATCCTTGAGTGATATCAAAGCCTCGGCTTTCCATCCCTTTTATTACCGCAGCTGGTGGTGGAGCGCCAGCGGTCATAATACTAATCCCGCGCGGCACTTTATTGAGTAAATCATTATCAGCATTTAAAATCATATTTAGCACAATAGGTGCTCCACAAAAATGACTGACATTATGATCAATTAAGCTATTCACAATGGCATTTACTTCAACCTGACGTAAGCAAACTTGCGTGCCGCCCATTGCGACAATCGTCCAAGGAAAACACCAACCATTGCAATGAAACATAGGTAAGGTCCATAAATACACCGATTTATTATTAATCGGCCAAATCATATTATTACCCACAGCGTTTAAATATGCGCCGCGATGAGAATAAACGACACCTTTAGGGTTACCCGTTGTACCAGACGTGTAATTGAGTGCAAGCCCTTGCCATTCATCAACAATAAAGTTGCCTTGATAGTTTTCATCACCTTCAGCTAATAATGCTTGGTATTCAATTTCACCAATACATTCAGCTTCATCGCAATCAACATCATCGTCGATATCTATCACTAAGGGGTTTCGCGAACAAAGCGCCAGCGCTTTTTTTACCACCGGAGCAAAAGCGGTATCCGTTAATAAAACATCACATTCTCCGTGATCAAGTATAAATGCAATTGCTTGAGCGTCTAAACGAATATTGATTGAGTTAAGTATGGCGCCCGTTAATGGCACGCCATAATGCGCATCTAAAAAAGCAGGAATATTGGCAGCAATAATACTGACAGTATCACCGGTTTTAACCCCTCTTTTAATTAGTGAAGAGGCGAGTCTTCGAACATTATTTCGATATTCTCGATAAGTAATTTTTTGGTCACCATGGATAATGGCAATTTTCTCGGGATAAACATCAGCTGTACGATTTAAAAAATTGATCGGTGACAGTGGCTGACTATTAGCAGCAACCTTATCTAAACCTTGATTATATATATTACTCATGACGTACCCTCAAAATATTTGCGTTATGATTACTTAGACCATAGCTTCTGATTCGCTTATTTTACGTACATTTTAAATTTTACCTATCCTCCTTTGGTCTAATACTGTCGACAATAAATAGAAAAATAGTTAATAAAAATAAAGCCACACTTGTTTTTATTAAGTATTGTCTACATCTAAATTATTTTGCTCAAATAAATTACATGGTTCCTTTTTAATTCGTCGTATTTATAAACAATTTTTTGCAACATATTTCCGTATTAAAGCAAACAAAGGTATAATGCGCGGCTTATTTTTAGTGATACTAAAATCACTACTTTCGGCTAGCAATTTACAAGGTGATATATCATGAAAGTCGGTATTATTATGGGGTCAAAGTCAGATTGGCCAACAATGAAACATGCAGCAGACATGCTTGATTTATTAAATGTCCCTTATGAAACGAAAGTAGTCTCTGCACATAGAACTCCGCATTTACTTGCTGAATATTCAGAAGCGGCGAAAGATCGTGGCATTAATGTTATTATTGCAGGTGCTGGCGGCGCTGCTCACCTTCCGGGTATGGCAGCAGCTTATACGCCTCTTCCAGTATTAGGTGTTCCTGTTCAATCAAAAGCATTGAATGGTCAAGACTCTTTACTCTCTATTGTACAAATGCCAAAAGGTATCGCTGTAGGAACTTTAGCAATTGGCACTGCAGGTGCTGCAAACGCAGGTTTATTAGCTGCTCAAATTATTGGTACGCATAATCACGAAATTATGGCTAATATTGAAGCATTCAGAAAAGAACAAACCGACAATATTTTAAGCAACCCTAACCCTTCAGAATAGAGTGTATTAGCAATGAAAAAAGTTTTGGTTTTAGGTGCAGGTCAATTAGCTCGAATGATGGATTTAGCTGGCGCTCCTTTAGGGATGGATATTAAAGCGTTTGATGTTAGAACAAATAACGTTGTTCATCCTGTTGATCCAGAACATATTTATGGTGACTTACAAAGTGGTATCTCGCAATGTGATGTTATTACTGCCGAATTTGAACACGTTGCACATAATACGCTCGAAGAATGTGAAGCCAGCGGTAAATTATTTCCCAGTAGCAATGCTATAAAAATTGGTGGCGATCGTCGTCTAGAAAAAACATTACTTGAATCATGTCAGGTTGCTAACGCTAAACACTACATTATTGAAAACAAAAGCGATTTTGATCAAGCACTTAAACAACTTGAATTACCGATTATTTTTAAAAGTGCTTTAGAAGGATATGACGGTAAAGGACAGTGGCGATTAAAGTCAGCTGATCAAGCACAACAAATTTGGTTAGACATGGCCAAATTTATCGCCGATGCAACGTCTTCGGTTCCTCAAGGTATTGTTGCTGAACAAATGGTGCCTTTCGATCGAGAAGTATCACTTGTAGGCGCACGAAATACCCAAGGTGAAATAGCTGTATATCCGTTAACTGAAAACCATCACACTAATGGTATTTTAAGTGTTTCAGTTGCTGCGCCAATTAATAAGAAGCTGCAAGAAGGTGCTGCAGATGTTTTTAAGAAAATAGCTGAAAAATTAAATTATGTTGGCGTGCTAGCGATAGAGTTCTTCCAAGTAGGAGAACAATTATTAGTGAATGAAATTGCGCCTCGCGTACATAACTCAGGACATTGGACTCAGCAAGGCGCTGATACCTGCCAATTTGAAAATCATTTACGTGCTATTTGTGGTTTGCCATTAGGTGGAACACAATTAATACGTCCAACCGCGATGGTGAACATTATTGGCGAAGATGATATTTCTGATGATATTTTTGCAATACCTAGTGTATCAATGCATTGGTATGACAAAGAAAAGCGCGTTGGCAGAAAAATGGGCCATATTAATCTTTGTGGTAAAAATGAAGCAGAATTAGCAGAACGTTTAGTCCATTTATCAACACTACTAAATAAAGAATCTTTCCCTGATTTAAGTGAATTTGCTACGCGCTACTTAGCTAAGGTCGCTCACTAATTAATACCTAAACAAGAAGGCAATTTAACTATTGCCTTTATTCTACTTGAAAGTGCCCACATTTTTTTTGGGCACACTGTAGCTTTTCTCCTGCCGACATATTTCTTTTCAGCAACAGTTCAAAACCACATTGCTGACAAGCTCCTGCAACAGGTGCATGATTAACAATAAATTTGCATTTTGGATAATGGTCACAAGAATAGAATGTTTTGCCATAGCGACTTGTACGCTCTATTAACTCTCCTTTCTTACATTTTGGACAATTAACACCGGCATCTTCATGATGACTTGTATCTTCAATATGATTACAGTCAGGAAAATTGCTACAACCAATAAACATGCCGTATCGGCCTTGTTTAACTGCAAGTTCATGACCACACTTTGGACATTTACTACCTGCTAATATTTGATCATCAACCTTTTCATGCTCAACCACAGGTCGAGTATATGCACAGGAAGGATAAGAAGCACAGCCCCAAAAAGCTCCTGATTTACTATGCTTTATCGCTAATTCACTTCCGCATTCAGGACAAACTTCATAAGCTTTTTCAAGCGCATGTTCATGGTGGGAAAACATAGAGTCGTCAGAATTAGACATAGATAAAACACAAGTAACATAATATAAGCCTATTATGACATAAGAGAGGTTTGTGAGAATAGCCTAATTAATATTCGACTATTCTCGATATAGATAACTAAATGATTTAGTTAATGAAGCGGACCTTCTTGTTCATCAAAAATTAAATCTTCCATTTGAGAATAAGCAGATTCTTTACCGGGTACATTAAATAGCACCATCAAAACAACCCATTTCAAATCATCAATTGAGAAGAATTTAGTATCAAGTTCCATTACACGGTCAATCACCATTTCACGAGTCGTAAAATCAAGCACATTCACTTGTTCTAAAAACATCAAAAAACCACGACATTCCATATCAAGCAATTGATTTTCTTCATCGGTATAAATACGAAATGAACGACTAACTTCACGTGTAAAGTATGGATAGCTGTCGGTGTCCTGTAATGCTGCTAACTTTTCCAACCATGAAAGTGCTTTATAAATTTCATCTTGGTGAAATCCGGCACGGGTTAATTCATCAGTGAGTATGTCGTGGTCTACCATTACCTCGGCTTCACTATGAATATAGTTTTCAAAAAGGTACATCAAGATATCAAACATAATTAGCCCCTATTAATTTTTAAGGTAGCCCCCTGGTACCGCAGACACCAGCCCTCTAAGCTCAAGCATTGTTAATCGGGTTAGCACTACATCTGTGGGTAGTTTACTCCGAGAAACCACCGTATCTACGGGGGTGATTTCATATCCCACACTAGCTAACAATGAATCGTTAAACAAGTCCTGATCACAACTTTTTTTTGACTCTTTTTCTTTCTCTTTGTTTCTACTCTGCTTTATTTCTAAGTTTAGACTATTTTTTGCATCAAACCTCAATTCATCCACTATATCGGCAAGTTCATCAACTAGTTTAGCCCCTTGTTTAATTAACCAGTGACAACCTTTTACTTGAGGGTTATTTATATTGCCCGGGACAGCGAAAACCTCTCTATTTTGTTCAAGCGCGCAACGTGCAGTAATTAACGAACCACTTTGCATTGCAGCTTCAATAACAAGTACGCCTGCCGACATACCACTAATAATACGATTTCGCTTAGGAAAATGACCAGATTTCGGAGGAGTATTCGGTAAAAACTCACTGACAATAGCGCCACCATTGGTAATGATATCCTTTGCTAATTGTTTGTGACGCGAGGGATAACAAAGATCAATCCCTGTAGCAATTATCGCAATAGTGGCACATTTATTATCAACCGACCCTTTGTGTGCGTGAGCATCAACACCTAACGCTAAACCACTGGTAACTACAATACCCTGCTCTGAAAGCTCACGCGCAAATTTATACGCTGTTTCTCGTCCATGAATACTGACATTTCGACTACCAACGACCGCTATCTGTGGACGATTTAGAATTGCACTATCCCCTTTCACAAATAATATTAAGGGCGGATTATAAATTTCTTTTAATTTTTGAGGATAGTCACAATGGTCAAACGGAATTATTTTTCCGTCTATTTTTTCAATACTTCCAATAATCGCATCAATGCGCGACCAATCTGGAGAAGTAACAGCTTGGTACTGTTTATGAGTTAGTGTAGTTGTACCTTTAGGTGGAGGATTGATAAAAAAATCAGCTAATGTGAATTGTTCAAGTAGTGCTAATTTTTTCTGAATACCTAACCGTGGAATAAACTTAAAAGCCAACCAAAACCTTACGTTATTCGAAGGCTTAAGTTGGCTTAATGCTTTACTTTTATTGCAGCTTCATCCTGATGTTGCATCTGTTTTCTCCCTAAAACAGTTCTTTTATCGTATTTATTTCTTTTGTATTACGGGGCTGTTACCGAGTCTTGTAACTTTAATGGTTTTTCTGAACTTAAAATAATCGCCATACTGACTTGTTCAAACACTTTAAAGACCATCATTTTGCCAATTGCTTCTTCTGGCATTTGATAATCAGAAGATGCGTCATTCGCCATTCTATTCCAACGCGAAGCATCTGTGGTATAAACAGGTCCATCATTAGTTTCAACAACACCAGGACTTAAACGATTAACAGATAAAACATCCCCTTGTTTAATACCATGGCTATCACCTTGATCAATGAAAACGACTTCAAGCTTGCCAAACTCTCTCATACCATTCGAAGCTTTAATAATTTCACCTTTAACAGAACTATTAGCAGCTTGCATGGTAAAAAATGAAGGTAACATTTGCCCTTCATTAACTGGCTTAACAATATCGCCAGCACGTATTTCTCGAACAGCACCTTCAACATAAATAGTTGCTGGCGTTTTAGTGACTTTATCTCCTTGACGAATAGCTTTTCCAGTACCCACTAAACGGGCATGGTAGCCAATAACTTGTTCTGTAGTAGGCGATATAATCGCTTCAGCCTTTTGATACACTCCGTATGATTTGCCAACAGATAAGTCTCCATTTACGTACAGCTTTACGCCATCAACACTAGATTTATAACCTTCATCGCTACCCAAAATATAAGGTCCACTCTCAAGATCAGCTTCTGAAAGAACCGTGTCGTATTTAACAAATGGAGATAAAACGTTTAACGAAATAGTTTCAACAGGATTTTGGTCTTTTAAAGAAGTACGTACTTTAGGTGACCATTTCATAGCTGGCTTACCTTTGACCAACATTGGTTGACCGTGTTCATCAAAAACAAGGTTAAGCGCTTCTCCAGGGTAAATTAAATGTGGGTTTTCAATTTCAGGGTTAATTCGCCATAATTTTGGCCATAACCAAGGTTGTTGTAAAAACTTGGCTGATATATCCCAAAGGGTGTCGCCTTTTTTTACCACGTAAGATTTTGGTGCATTTTGCGCCAACTGAAGTTCGTCTGCTATAACACTCAACGGCAAAATCAAACAAAATATCGTTAAAGTTATCCTTTTTAGCATGCTAATCCGCCTATTCTTCTCTCAATTAACCTAAAGTGACGTAAAGCACTAGGATTAATTATATTTAATGGCTAAAATTGAAACATAACACTCTATGCGAAATTTCGCGAATCCTTTTGAAAAATTATGGCTATATTAGACGTTTTAAGATTTCCAGATGAAAGACTACGAACTAAAGCAGTTCCAGTAACCGAAGTTAATGATGATATTAAGAATATTGTCGCTGACATGTTTGAAACTATGTACGCAGAAAAAGGCGTTGGCTTAGCGGCAACCCAAGTCAATATTCATCAACGAATTGTTGTTATTGATGTATCTGAAGACAAAGAGCAATCATACGTATTGATCAACCCTGAAATTATCAAAAAGAATGATGAAATCATGATCAATGAAGAAGGTTGTTTATCTGTACCAAGCAACTATGCAAAAGTTGAACGCCACACCGAAGTAACAGTTAAAGCCCTTGATATTAATGGAAAAGAGTTTGAATTAGCGGGTGATGAGTTATTAGCTATTTGTATTCAGCATGAATTAGATCATCTTGATGGTGTACTTTTTGTGGATTATTTATCTCCCCTTAAACGTAAACGCATTCAAACAAAATTAGAAAAAGAAGCTCGTTTAGCTAAAGCTGACGCTTAATTACAGTTATTAATTATAGAATATACCTATGTCACAACCTTTGAATATTATTTTTGCTGGCACTCCTGATTTTGCAGCAAAGCATTTAGCTGCGCTGATCAATTCTCAACACAATGTAATTGCAGTTTATTGTCCACCAGATAAGCCTGCGGGTAGAGGAAAAAAATTAACAGCATGTGCAACTAAGCTTTTAGCGCTAGATAGCAACATTCCTGTTGAGCAGCCTAAAAACTTTAAAGAGTGTGAAGATCAGCAGACATTAATCAACTATCAAGCAGATATTATGGTTGTTGTCGCTTATGGTTTATTACTGCCGAAAGTTATTTTAACAGCTCCTCGACTTGGCTGTATTAATGTTCATGGTTCAATTTTACCTCAATGGCGTGGTGCAGCGCCGATTCAACGTGCTGTTGAAGCTGGCGACCCTGAAACTGGCGTAACTATCA
>JAQWHO010000342.1 GCA_029249355.1 Thalassotalea sp. | reverse complement strand
TTTATCAATGGGCCTTCAGCGAAAGTTACCTGATTTTGGGCTTTACGCAATACGCCTTTGTTAGCGAAGTTATCTACGGTTTCTCCTGTTAGTCCATTCCCTGTTCCACCTATACCGATAAACCAAACCTGTTTATTCAATTCATCACTTTTAGTCTCTATGGTTGCAGGTTTCACTCCCTGAACTGTTTGCGCTAACTCTACTAATGCAATGTCGTGACTATTGCCAGGTTCATATTGTTTATGGATAAAGAGGTTTTTAATTGTTTGCAATTTGCCATTAATTTCTACTTTACTCCCCGATTCAATACAAAAAGATGCATGCGCTGCTGTTAATACCCATTTAGGGGTTATTAACGAACCATGGGCACCATCTATGTAAAATGTAGCTAAAGCCGGGAAATCATTGTTATTGGCTCTATATTTCAAATCATTTTCATCATGCTTTATAACAATTGAGTTGCTATAAAATGATATTAGTAAAAGTGTAGAAATAAATATTTTTTTCATGTTTTAATACCTTTCTTGGAAGTTGTATTAACGACTGATGTTAAATTTTCACAGCGTATTACTTTGTCCTGTTATTATGTTGTACTTGGCTGTCAATTTTCTATGCTTTGTTCCTTAAAATTGGCTACCCAATGGCTATCCGAAATATATCCTGGCTTTTTTTTGTACTTAAATAGGTAGTTTACAATGAAAATTGATAAAAATAAGGTTGAACAACTAAAGGCTAAGTGGTTTAAGGTAAATGGCGTAGAAGTTGATTATCGAAGAAACCTTATTCGTATAGAGGGCAAGGATAAAATAGTACAACCTATGGTAATGGAACTAGTAGTTTTGTTATGTAGTCATAAAGGAGAAACGCTATTGAAGAGTGATATTGTTGCTCACCTTTGGCCTGATACGATCGTTGGTCCCGATTCTCTAGCAAATACGATGGCTCGACTTCGCAAGATGTTAAATGATGATGTAAAAGCGCCAACATATATAGAAACAGTACAAAGAAAAGGCTACCGTTGGTTACAAGATATTGAAAGGCAGCAAGAGAAGATAATATATAATAAAAAATTTATTTTAGTATTAGTAGCTATAACCTTTATGTTGACATTATTTGCCTCTTTGACAAAAGATGCAGTAAAAATGTCACCCACAGAGTTTTTATTTCCAGAATTGTCCATTACTAAGTTGCCTGACGGTGGTTATGAGGTAAACGTAGCTATTGATGGTGAATTAACAGAGGAAAGAAAAGCTGCCGTGTTGCAAGAAATAAAGAGAATAACAGGTGAGGAAAACTCTGGAATGGAATTTACTTTTGACTCGCTAACTCCTGAATGTGTCGATAAAGACGATCAAAAAAAGAACTGCAAATACAAAAATAAAGAACACTAATAGCAGCGAAATATTTGATTTTACCACTCCTAATCTAGCCTTTTTGCGCAAAATAATATTAATTCTTTTGGCGCTATGTGATGTGATGTGATGGACGCCCCTCCCCATTGGCGTTTATTGAGCCATACTCAAATTGATTAAATTCAATTGATAGGAGAGTCATCATGAGCATCAAAGTTGTCGGGATTGATTTAGCAAAACACTATTTTCAAGTGTGTGTTTTATTCAATGAAAACAAAGTTACTTCTAATAAAAAAGTAACTCGCGCGAAGTTATTAGATGCAGTACGTCAATTCCCTGAAAACACATTAATTGCCATGGAGGCATGTGGAAGCTCAAACTATTGGGCAAGAACAATTGAAAAAATGGGATTTTCAATTAGGTTAATTCCACCTCAACACTAAACCTTTTGTTGGTCATCAGAAAAATGATGCCAATGATGCCCGTGCTATTTGTGAGGCTGCCTCACGACCAAATTTACATAGCGTGCCAATAAAAACAATTGAACTACAAGACATTAAGTCGCTACGCTGTGTTAGACAAAGATTAGTTGTTCAAAGAATAGCTATATCCAACCAATAACGGGGTTTGGCAAGTGAATACGGTATTACTATCGCCAAAAGCTTCAAATCACTACGAGAACAAGTTCCTGAAGTGTTAGAAGATGCTGATAATGAACTGTCAGCTGTGATGCGAAAGCTGATATATAGTCTATGGCAAGAAGTAAATGCCTTAACTGAAGATATAAAATCGATATCAAGTGAGCTTGAAGCATTGTGTAAACAACAGCCAAGATATCAGGCGTTACTTGCCATTCCTGGTTTTGGACCAATTGTCACCGCTGCTTTTTTAAGTCAGGTAGGTACAGGAAAACAATTTTCAAATGGAAGACAATTATCTGCCTGGTGTGGCTTAGTTCCTCGGCAAGCAAGCTCTGGCGGTAAGCCCAAATTAGGTCGAATAACAAAAAATGGAAATAACGAATTAAGGGCTTTATTAATCCATGGCGCAAGATCTGTTTCGAAATACACACCAGATCGAACAGATGCACTTAGTCGCTGGTTCAATGCGCTTGTTATACGAAGTGGTAAAGCAAAAGCAATTGTCGCTCTTGCAAATAAATTAACACGAATTGCTTGGGTAATTGTAACCAGTAACGATGAATTTAAAGCCGCTTGTGCATTTAAAGCTGCATAATTTTATAAAGTAGTAGAAAACAGAGTAAGTATTTTAAATCTAGTTTAAGTTTGCAATGCTTGATGAAAAACGGTCAACCGTTCCTGTAAAAACCTGCCTTGGGGCTTGTCATTTTAAATGTCGACTTTGTGATTAGGAGACAGGATTCGGATTACATCATGGCGCTGGCTATTAACAGCCAATTTAGACGTCGGATATATGACAGCAGACTGTATCTTCATTAAACCTTGCATTAACTGGGGCGTCCATATATGCCCCAAAGCTTGGTATCTGTCAAAGAAGTTAATTATGTAAATCAATCCGATTAATCAATGGAAAACCGTTCAAATAAGGTCACGACCGTTCGTCATAAATCCCACATAAAGTAAACCCTTTCACTGTTTAATAGCCTTCTGACAAAGGAGGGCAATTGTTTATCTCCTTTATTTATCAACATTTATTTAAAGGGGAATTAAATGAAAATATCACATGGTGTTAATCATAGGTCTTCAATAGTTAAAGATATTGAGTATTATCTTTCATTACTAATTGATGATATTGGTCATCAACATTTGCCATTCGATTCTGATGATAGTAGAAATTCGGACGGAAAAAGTCTTATGCGTAAAGGGATGAATCATTATCTTGGACGTCATACAGAGTATAAAGGAACACTCGTAAGTGTAACTTGATCACCACAACAGATATAAATTAATTGACATTGATACGACCCAATGAAATAAAAACACAGGATACCCAGATGAAAAAAAACATGATTAAATTTACCTTTCTAAGCTTATCTATTATATGTATAGGATTGTACATTAACTACATATCCGCTACTGAATCGACCAAAAATGAGAATATCAAAACAACCTTTATTTATCAAAATAGCGAAAAAGCAACATTTTCTACGCAAGATAAGAAAGAAATACAAAAGGTTGTACAAACCACTATAACCAAAATGTATAAACTGATGCCAGAATTGGCGGCGAAAATAAACTTCAATATTCGGTTGATAGATAGAGACTTAACGATGGTCTATGGCGTTACAGGTAGAGCTGACAAAAAAGATGAGATTGAAATCAGCCTTTCATCAACGTACCAAGGCGGTATATCTCAAGCCATTAAAGATGGCTTAGTTGGTACAGTTTTTCATGAGTTGCACCATACCGTTAGAGGTTGGACCATGTATGATAATAAATTTCCGCAAGGTATTGATACTGCATCTATAAATGAAGGTTTAGCTGATGTTTTTGCAGAAATACAAATAGATCGCTCGATGAATAGAATGTCTACCAATATAAACTTCGATGTATGGGTAGAGGAAATTAAAGCACTACCAAAAAATGCAAACTATGGAGATTGGATGGGCTTACATCCAGACGGTCGTGAAGCTGTCGGATATCGTACTGGTGCTTATATAGTAAAAAGAGCGATGAAAAATTCAGGTAAGGACATTATTGCGATGAGCAAACTTTCAGTAGAAGACATTTATATACTTGCTGGGCATTAAAACCGTTACTTCATAAATAAAAGAGGCAAAATATAAATGAAAATTTTAGAATCAACCTTATTATGGATAGGCCTATTGCTGCCATCAATGATGGTTACAGAGTTAAATGCAAATGAATTCAATGCCAAGTCGTTCGGACAAAATTATTTTAATGCTTGGGTAGCAAGCCAATCGCCACATGCGACAAAAAAAGATATTGAACACTACCTTTCTTTTTTGGTCGATGATATTGGTCATCAACACTTACCATATGATTCTGATGATGCTCGCAGTTCTGATGGTAAAAATAGTATGCGCAAAGGTATGGGGTATTACCTCGGTGGTCATACCAAGTATGAAGGGACATTAATTGATATTACCACTGGTCATGGTGTCGTTGTTATACGATATGATACTGATGCAACGGGTGTTCATCCACAAACAAAAGAAGTTATTGTTTTAAAATATAGAACTTTAGAAACGCTTGAAATTGAAGATGGCAAAGTGTCGGTTATTCGAAAATACAGTGAGTAGTTGGTTTTCTCCTCATATATAACTAAAACTGAATTTATATTCTCTTCAAAGGCAATTACTCAGAGTGTATTTCGATTATTGTTCGGGTGGATTACCCAACTATCGAATGAAAAGTTTACATTAACTGATCATAACACAACGGCTAATTTACTTGTTGGCTCAGCTGAGAATATTTAATGGGAGGGTTCACTTAATTAGTCGTTGTGCAGTTTTTAGCTTTTATAATTCTTTTTGCGAAGTGTAAGCAGTAATAACAGTTCTATAAGGCCATCAAACTTTTGAAGTTATTTGACTGCCTGCGAGATACATCTAATTCTTTTCCGCAAGTTAGTGTTAGCCTTAAACCTCCTGTAATCCATGGTTCTATTGCAACAATATAGTTCAAATTGACTAGTTCTTGGCGATTAATTCGAAAGAATTTTTTAGGATCCAATCGTTGCTCAATTTTCTGTATCGAACTGTAATGCATTGGTGATTGTTCAGCAAAATGAATGCGGCTGTAGTTACCGATGGCTTCAATATAACGCACATCATTTACTTTTATTAACCAGCATTTTTCTCCGTCTTTTACAAAAAACTGGCTGTCACCCGACAATAGTTCTACCGCATTACTCGATTGCTCTTTAGTACTTGCATTAGAAAGTAATTTATTCAGTGCTTTTGCAAGGCGTTCTTTTTTGAGAGGTTTCAATAGGTAGTCAACGGTATTAAACTCAAAGGCATCAACAGCAAAATTATCAAAGGCTGTTGTGAAAATAAGCGGAGGAATGATTGTTAATCGAGCTAATACATCAAAAGCATTGCCACCTGGTAAGTCGATATCCATGAGAACCAGATCTGGTGATTTCTCACTGATAATGCTGACTGCGGAATCTACATCTTCCGCTTCTGCAATAATATTTATTTCAGGGTGAGCGAGTAATAAATTTTTCAGCTCTAGGCGTGCAAGTTCTGAGTCTTCTACGATTATGGTATTTATCATGACGGTTTAATAGTTGAATAATATTTTACATTCAACTGTTTCATTTTCCTCTAATAGGGTTAATTCATAATTATTTTCGAAACTTAATTTAAGTCTAGCATCTAAATTTTTCAAACCAATACCTGAATTACTTTTATTATGATTGAGTGTGCCATCATTTTTAACTGATACAAACCAAGCTTGAGGTTTGTCTATAGTAGGCTCTGTTGCCACAGTCAGTTGCAATGATGCTGGTTTTGCTGACTGGTTTAAACCATGTTTTATCGCATTCTCAACCAGTAACTGTAGCGCCATCCTAGGAATAACATTTTTTAACAAAGCCGAATCAATATTTGAGCTAAACATCAATCGCTTACCTAGCTGTAACCGATTAAGTTCGATGAACTCCATCACAAAACTTAATTCTTCCTCTAAAGGGACTAAGGCATCATCATTACTGTTTATTTGATAACGCATAATATCGGCAAAACTGAGCAACATATCCCTTGCTTTATCCGTGTCTTGTAGTATTAATGAACGAATATTATTAATAGTATTAAACATAAAATGTGGATTTAATTGCTCTAATAAACTCTTAATTTTATTATCTTTTACAAGTAACTCAAGCTGATGCTGTTTTATCGTTAAATGATTGAGTTTTTCTTGCTTTGTTAACGCTAAATATAACCCGCTCCAAAATATATACACAAATAATAATAGTCCAGTGAGTACAAAATAAGGCTGGTTTTGGTATAAAGGTTTATATTGTACATCGAGCTGAGCGATAATAAACCAAAATGTATAATGAAGTGTATCCACCAGCATTGCAGAAAAAAAAACTCACCATAATTATAAGTAATACCCATAAACTGCTTTTTAATACTTTCGTATCAATATATCGATATACCAGTCTTAACCGTGTGCTGATGAATATCGCCAACGTAGTCACTGAAAAAGTAAACAACAGCGCATGTAAACTTAGAAAATTATCTTCACCAAATATAGGCATAAGTAAAAGAGCGACGGGTAACCAACCACATAGTTGAAATAACCAAAAACGCAGTTGCTTATTATTTGCTATTTTATTTACTGTTAATTCTTCTTTATTTTTCATCGTTATGTTGCTTATGTTGCTTACTATTTTTAATGGCTAAGTTTTACTACTTAATTGCTTGTTCAGCTTTGGCTAAGTTAGCTTTAAATCCTTTTAAGGCACGATGTTTGTTATCCTTCTTTTCAACCATTGTTATCGCAATTAAAAATTGCTCCTTAGCTATTTCAGGTTTACCTAAGGCTAATAAAGATTCGCCATAACTATCAAAAACATTAGCCGAGCCAGCATTATTCATAACATTGTATTTTAAAATAAGCGATGCTAAAACTAACTCACTGTAATCAACACCTTTCTTAGATAGATACTTGTAGCCTAATGTGTTTATTTTATCTGCTTCTAAAGCATTATCACTAAACAATTCAAAGATTAATGTTTCTGCCTTTTCATTTTCTTTGTTTTTTATCAGCACGGTTGCTTTGCCCAGAACACTTGTTAAACGTTTTTTCTTTGATATAAGTGTTGCTTGCTTAATCACGTTATTAATTGCTTCAATAACAATTTCAGGCTCTTGAAGGGCAATGTTATGACCACTATTATTTGTCACTATATGGCTGGCATTGGTAAATTGATTGAACAACTCAGTATGCAGATTACGCCAAATTTTCTTTCCTTCAAGCGAGTGGATGATAAATTGAGGATGCTCTTGCACCATAGAAGTTAATATCGCGGCAGGTACATTAGGTAACG
>JAQWHO010000341.1 GCA_029249355.1 Thalassotalea sp. | reverse complement strand
CGTTGTTTTGTTATCACGACAATACTGAACTAATCTCAAGTGTAATATTTTTGGGATAACGCAGGATACTGACACTTCTTCCATAGGAGGCTTTATTCGTTTTATTCTACCCTCTCGAACAAAGGCTCTTTTATAGTTATTATATAAACGGTGATCCTCTTTCCTAATTTCCATGAGAAAGCTCTTTAAGTTTTTTACTTTGAAATCCTCAGCCTTGAGGAAAGTAGATATGTAACTCACAAGATCTTGGGTGAATTTACCCCCTTTGTTTAGAGTTATCTTACTAAAGTACGCTTTAAATAATTCTAAATGTTCTTTTTTACTAGGGATGTAATCACTTATATCAATATTCTTCATAATATATTCAGAGCCTTTACTTTTCATTGAAATTATCTATAAGGGTTATCCCGTCAGCCTTGTGTATCTCCCAAATACTTGCTTTGATAGGGTTATCTTGTAGCGCACAATCATCTCTCATATTTACATCTTTTATGTGCGACATTAAGTGTATAACAGTTAAGCCGATCACACATGAAAGTGACAGCGCAATAACTGAATCTAATGTTAAGTAACCGAATATAGAATAAGTAGAGTAAAGTAACGCACTCACTAATAATGAGATGTACCCAACCTTGATAACCCTACAAATAGCTAGGCAAAAATTTAACTCTGATGATGTGCTTATTGTTCGTTTATTAAATAACATGTTATATATCCTCACTAAGTTTGTAACCTTATTTACATAAGGGATTGAATAATTCGTAGTGATTTAGATTGCATATAATAATTTTTAATATGCAATACATATTACCAATAATAACATGTATGTCAATATGTTTTCTGCGTGGGTTTTTAATAGTTAATTAGATGCTTACTCAGCCTTTAAAGGCTGAGTGTTTGCTTGCAAGGCAAATAAAAAAGGGCGCAACATTTAGCTGCACCCTTTTTATTATTTAAATACCCGGTAGATCAGGAAAACCATCAGTACCATACATTTCTAAGACATCTGCCCAATCAATGTTTGTTCTGTTAGCTTCAGGCTCTGGTAAACATATATAACAAGTCAATCCTTTTGCATTAAGCTTATCGTATAATGTTTGAGCTGCAACCTCTCCAGTTTGTGTTGCATCTAAATCAGCAAAAATGAAAACCGTATTGCAACCAATTGGAGGTTGCCAGTTTTTCATTAATTCTGCATTTAATGTGCAATTCACAGCTAAATCAGAGTATGTTGCTTTGACCGCTAGTGTTGTCTCCAAACCTTCTGCCACTGCCATAGTTGACGTTGACGGATTGAGTTGGATTGAACAACCAGATACGGGATGTGTAACTATCGCCGCACCGAGTTTTCTTGGGCTTTTTATCGGTGCTTTAAAGCCATCATCAGAAATAAAGGTTCGGTGAATATTCATCACTTCACTTTTACTATTCCTAATAATAGAAACAATGCAAGGATAAACCCCTTCTTTGATCCACTGTTCAGATTTCTTATCATAGAACCAACTAGGAAGCCCTTTATGGAACATCACCTCTTTGGATAAGATACGTAAATCATCAAAACCTCGCCTTGCGAAATATCGCTGAGCTGGTTTGGCTGACCAATGATTAATAGGAACGCATTCAGATATTATATCATCTCGCTTATTACAGAGCTTCTTAGCCTCTGCAAGTTCTTCCTTAGTTAATGGCTTTGGTACATACGCTTTTCTTAATGATGCTTTAGGAGCATTACCAGAATTTTGTATGTTTAACTCGTCAGCAACTTTTTCAAGTGCTTCTCTATAATCCCAGCCTTTAATCCACATAAGTAGTTTAAAACCATCGGGTTGAGCGCCACATGAGTTACAAACACCGCCTCCTGATACATCAGCATCCTTATAAAGCGTAAATGCTTCTCCAGATTTTCCACCATGAACAGGACAGTAATAACGAGAACCAGTAGCGTATTTACCACTAAAGTTCTCTACTGCACTGCCTAATTCGGAAGCCGCTAATCCACCAAGTATTTCAATCCAACGACCTTTTGCTTGTTGAGCAATGTCGTTGGCATCTAAAAAGCGTTTTTTGCTTTTTGGATTGGACATAGTTTTTCCTTACCGTTTACACGGATGTTGAATGATTGAATGTAATTTCACTGTGAAATCCGTGAAAGACATTTACGGCTGATTAATGCCGTTATTTTAACAATAAGACCAACCTCAATGGAGGTTGGTCATTTCCTACATACAAGCGTGAGCTAAATGCAGTATTTCATTTTGTAGCTGTTCAGCATTATTAATACTGATAAAACCACTATTACCAAACACTTTGTTTACTATACTCGGTGCGTTATCTCTCAAATCGACACCTATACAGTAAACTTCAACATTACTTTCTCGTATTTTCTTTACGAGTTCTGTTGCTTTGTCAATGTCACCAGGAACTCCATCGGTTACCATAATGAACACTTTTCGTGTTTTTTGTGTTTGCCCGGAAAGCTTAAGTATTCCTCTTAGCATGGCTGGAACATATGACGTTGAACCACTAGGATATAGTCTATTTAACTTTTCCTTTGCTACAGCAATAGGTTGGTTAAATTCGCATATATCGTATGGAATAGAGTCATATGCCCCGATAGCTAAACTAGAGGTTTTCTGGCGAGATACAGCAAACGAAAGCGCAGACAATGCTTTTGTTGCTACATCAATTCTACTGCAACTCCCCTGCTTTGTAGGCATGGATGTATTCATAGAACCAGAAACATCTACAGTGACATAGATAGCGGTATTGCTTGAAATGCCTTCTCTTTTACGGGAAAACACTCTGCTATTACCAGTTTTAATCGTAGGCAATTTCCTTCGATCAATTTTTCGACCAGATGTATAAATATCTTTTCGAGTTCTAGCTTTAGCTTCAAGTAAGTTGCTAATTCTTCGCAGTAATTTACCCGCAGAATTTACGCCTTCTTCATACCTATCACTAATATCACTTTTGCTTAAAGGTATGTAATCTTGGTTATCCTTAGCAGCGACCTCAAGTGAATAATCAATATTTTCAGCGGTAGGGCTACTTGATAGGAATTGACCTACCAGCTCACCTTTATCCTTGTTTTCAGTAATAGCATCTACATCATAATTTGCTGTAAATGACTTCTTACCTTTTTCAGGGTTACCACCTTGTTGACTACTATCACTTTGGCTTTGCTGCTCATCAGAGCTGTCGCCCTTCTGTTCAGAATCACCTTGTTGACTACTATCACCTTGGCCTTGCTGTTCATCAGAGCTGTCGCCCTTCTGTTCAGAATCGCTTTCTTCCGCTTCAGCCTTTAATTTAGCCATAATACACATAAGCGTTTTAGCTAACTCAATGACTTCACGAGTACTACCAGCTTTCACCGAATCAAGTACTACTTGCTTAATTTGCATGTAATCTTTTTCATTTAAGTCAGTAAATGATCTTAAATGAGTATCGACTTGAGTTGATAATTCTCTACAGCTTGGGTATCCCATTCCAGCGAAATTACCGGGAGCAAATAGTGCAGTATAACCAGTGATAGCATCCAACAAATTGTCATTTGGATCGTGTTGCCACAACCCTTTATTAATTAACAATGCGTTCATACTATCAAAGGTGTTAAAAGCACCGGGATACTCTTGAAAGAAGCTGTATTCAATACGGTTATCTTCTAGCCCGTTAAATAACGAGAAGAAATGGCCCGTATTAAAATTTGCCTTTTTGATTTCTGGGTTGGCATTTGAGAATCTTTTAAATTCGTCAGGGATGCTTATACCAAAATTGGTGTATCGACAATGTGCCGACTCGTGAGTCAAAAATCCCCATGTAGCTTCAGGGTTTTCCTCGTCGATAATAGTGTAAATATTCTTCCCGTCCGTCGCGGCACGATTTGAAGGTATTACCTTTACACCATATTTGCTGCCATAAGATGCAGCAACATACATTAATGAGTTTAACATACTCATAGTTTTTCCTTACCTGACGTAAATCAGGATGTTGAAGGTTTGGATGTAATTTCACAGTGAAATCCGTGAATTTGATTTGGAATGTGTGATTGATTAGATCACTATTTTGAATTTGAGCCGCGAGGTTGGTATTAAAGGCTCATGACCAACTTAGTTTGC
>JAQWHO010000340.1 GCA_029249355.1 Thalassotalea sp. | reverse complement strand
TAAACTTCCATCGGCAAGTGAATAAATGTGCTGTGCCTTTCTGGCAAGACTACTGCTGTGAGTTACAATAATTAACCCTGCGTTGTTCTCATTGCAACAGGTAAATAAAATATCGGCAATTTCTTTCGCGTTGTGTTGGTCTAAATTACCCGTTGGTTCATCTGCAAATATAAATTTTGGTGAAAAAACGAGTGCACGAGCGATAGCTACTCTCTGTTGTTCGCCGCCACTTAACTGTGAGGGCTTATGGTTAGCTCTGTCTGACAATCCTACTTTCGCTAACCAATTTTCAGCTTTTTTAATAGCCTGCTTATCTCCTCGTAATTTTAGCGGTAAAGCAATATTGTTTAAGGCGGTTAATTCAGGTAATAAATGAAACTGCTGAAAAATAAAACCGATTTCTGAGCGTAACTTTTCAAGTGCAAAGCTATGCCCCTCGTTTAGGTGAAAACCTTGACCTGAAGTCGGTTTTTCTAGGCCAGAAAGCAGCATAAGTAAACTAGACTTTCCTGCTCCAGACGGCCCTGTTATAGCATATGATTGCCCTTGGTGTATTAATAAATCAAGGTTTTCAAACAATGTAATCGTCGAAGCATTGTTTTTAGCAGCTTTGTTTCCAGAAGAATTGCTTTCAAATGATTGAGAAACGTTTTTTAACTCAATTGAACAAGACATAAATTTGCACCATAGTATTATTTAATGATGCAATCCTATTTAATTACTTGTGAAACGAATGTGAAATTTAACAAAAATAACAAACATTGCTTAATGCACATAAAGACTGCTAATAAAGGTTTAAAAATCTTCTTATCCGTTTTAATAAAAATTCACTTTACGATTAAACTTATATCTTTATTTCACCTTTATTTCACACACAAGCCAATACACTTTTCATTTTATTCTAAAAGTTAAACTCATAAGGAATAGGCATGAAAAAGTATTTGTTTAGGTTAAGTTTATTATTAAGCTTTTTTGGGACTGCTTTCAGTATTAGTTCAACAGAGAACAATATTGAAAAGAAAACGGCATTAATGAATTCTGGCGTTGAATTATCAGCGTACAAGGAGAAAATAAAGCTAGCTATATTAAAAGTTGAAAATACTAACAAAGAGCTTTGGTCTTATAATATTTCACGTTATGAAAATGAAGAAGGCGACATTTCAAGCAGTATTGAGCAATATTCCCCACATTCAAATCAAAAATGGACTCTTAAGGAAATAAATGGCAAAGCACCAACAAAAAAACAGTTAAAAAATTTTGCTAAAAAGAATAAAGAACAAAGCACTAAAGATGAGAAAGGAAAAGAACAAGGAGGGAATATTCAACTGCCAATTCGTAAACTTATTGATCTTGGCAGCCTGTCTTTAGTGTCTAATGATGATAACTATCTTGTGATGGAATTTAATGTTCATATAAAAAAATTAGGGCAAGATTCGGTAGGTAAACTGCAAGGAAAGTTAAGGTATCATAAAGAAAAAGCATTCATAGAGAAAATTACAGTTTGGAACAATACTGAATTTTCTCCAATGTTTACTGCTAATATCACCGATTTTATCATCACGTTTACTTTTTTACAGATTAAGGACGCAGTACTAACATATCAAAATGAAATGAAGATGAAAGGTAGCTTTGCCTACTTTACTGAAATAAACGAAACCTCTTTAGATACCTTTTCCGATTATATTTATAAGGGTAAGTAAGTGATGATCGAATATAATCGCCTAGGTCAATGCCACTCTCGATGATGGCACACCAATGAGGCAAAGTTGAATTGAAAAGTTAAATCATTATAAAAGTTTAAACAACCAAGGAATAACTTAGTTTATTAGTAAAGATATTAAAAATTCAAGTGCAATAATCGGAAATTAAGTGGTGGACGATACTGGGCTTGAACCAGTGACCCCCGCCTTGTAAGGGCGGTGCTCTCCCAACTGAGCTAATCGTCCATATATCATGTAGAGATATGAATTAAAATGATTGGTGGACGATACTGGGCTTGAACCAGTGACCCCCGCCTTGTAAGGGCGGTGCTCTCCCAACTGAGCTAATCGTCCAATCATTTTATAAGAGATGTTCTGTTAAAAACAGAAGTGGTGGACGATACTGGGCTTGAACCAGTGACCCCCGCCTTGTAAGGGCGGTGCTCTCCCAACTGAGCTAATCGTCCATCTCTGTGGTGGCGTATTATAGGGAGATCGTAATTTCTGTCAACTAAAACTCAAGCATTTTTTTGCTTTTTTTCATTAATTTAATTTAACTGCTGTAATATTCGTCAGCTTGATGATTTTGTACTCTTTTATGTGTTTGTTTTACGCAATTGATGTATTCGTTTTAATAGCCTGTTAAAATGTCGCCAATTTTTATATACATCATATTATGGCTTTAGTTCTTCCTTGAGCCTGAATAATTATAGTGAGACTTTTATGAGCTTAACAACTCGATTTGCGCCAAGCCCTACGGGATATTTACACGTTGGTGGCGCACGTACAGCACTTTATAGCTGGTTATATGCAAAGAAAAACGGTGGCGACTTTATTCTTCGTATTGAAGATACTGATTTAGAACGTTCAACTCAAGCGTCTGTTGATGCCATCATGGATGGTATGAATTGGCTTAATCTTGAATGGACACAAGGGCCATTTTTTCAAACGCAACGTTTTGACCGTTATAAAGAAGTTATTGCTCAGTTACTTGAGTCAGGAAATGCTTATCGCTGTTATAGCACGGCGGAAGAAGTTGATGCTATGCGTGAAGAAGCCAAAGCAAACGGTGGTATTGAAAAATACAATGGTTTATGGCGCGAGCGTACCGATCATCCAACCGATAAACCTTTTGTTATTCGTTTTAAAAACCCCATTGGCGGCGACGTTATCATTAAGGATATGGTTAAAGGTGATATTACTATTAGCAATGATCAATTAGATGATTTAATTATAGCTCGCTCTGACGGCACACCTACTTATAACTTAACGGTTGTTGTTGATGATTGGGACATGAAAGTATCGCATGTGGTTCGTGGTGACGATCATATCAGTAATACCCCTAAGCAAATCAATATTCTTAAAGCATTAGGTGCAACGGTTCCTGAATATGCACATATCCCTATGATTTTAGGAGATGACGGTAAACGTTTATCGAAACGTCATGGTGCGGTTAGCGTGATGCAATATCGCGATGACGGTTATTTACCTGAAGCATTATTAAATTAT
>JAQWHO010000339.1 GCA_029249355.1 Thalassotalea sp. | reverse complement strand
CGCATTAATTTTTGCACCTTGGAAACCACTGTCTTTCGCATTAAATGGTGTTACATCAATGGTAACTTGCTCAAGTGCATCTAAAGAAATAGGAGAACGAGTAGTTGGATAACCATTTGCATTTAAACCAAAATCATCGTTCTGGCCAATGCCATCAACACTAATACTATTAAAACGAGGGTTAGTACCTGCAACACTTAATTCCCCATCTTTAGATGATAAAACGGCAAGTGGGTTATTACGCACAACATCTTTAATATCACGATTAAAACTTGGAGAATTAGTTATATCATCAGCACCGAAATAACTGTTACTACCTATATTGCCAGAGATAATTCTTGAACCTGTAATAGAAATTCTTTCAATTTCTTGTGCCGGTTCTAGCTGGCTGTTTAAGCGAAACGTTTCACCTAATGAAAGATAAAGGTCTTTATGGATACTGATACCATTTTTACCGGTAATTTTTACCGTATAAGGACCACCAACACGTAAACCTTTACTAGAGAACGAGCCTGACTCATTCGTCGTTGTAAAAGTCTTCGTACCAGATGGCACATGTAATATTTCTACTTTAGCATCAGCAGAAACAGCACCAGTAGGAGAAGAAATGCTACCTCTAATTGCTGAAGATGTATCATCTGCCATTACTGAAGTTGATAAACCAAGTGCGAGTATAACTGCACCTGATATAAGTGAGAGACGTTGGGTTTTCATCGTTTAAGTTCCCTTGGTGTATGTTTTATTTTTATGGTGCGACTTTTAGTCAATTCAATATTAGTCAAAAAAATATAAAATGCGTTTATTTGCCTTTTATTTGTCTAAATTAGACCAGACATTTCTTACATTTTTATTACAATATTTCACCACACACAAAAAAACAAGTTTTAATAATCAGCAACATCAAGACAAAAAAACAACAAAATAGACATAAACAAATAAAATTCAACAAGTTAAATAAAAATAACAAAATAATTACGACTAACCATTAAATTAAATTAAATTCAAAATCACAGAAAGAAAAACAAACGCCACTTAAAAAGACCATTCGGTCAGGTTTTTATTACATGTATTTATAAGTCAATAAAAACGACACTTACAGGGGTTTTTATAAACAACCATTTACTCAAGTAATACCATCAATAAAACACAATAAAAAGATAACCTCACTTTTCAAAGGAAAATAACTAATATAGTCATCAACCAGTAATAAAAATTATATACACATAGGTAAAAAGTAAATAATTGCATAAATAAACTCGATATCCACTTAATATTATTAATTATTTTTTATAGCGTAAACGTAAAATTCCTGACCAAATAAACAAGATAAAAAAAGCTAACTAGTGACATTTAGAACGCATGCTGCTAAAAAGACACTCCCAGTGCTCTTTTTCAAAAATATAATAAATAAAAAAGTTTAAAAATGACTGAAAAAAAACAAGGCAAAATAAGAATTCATAGCCAAGAAAAAATACTGCTTGCTGCACAAGACGAATTCATTACCAATGGCTATAAAGGTGCAACGGTTCAATCTATTGCTGACCTCGCTGGTTTACCAAAGGCCAATGTGCTCTATTACTTTAAAAATAAAGAAAATATCTACCACGCGGTGTTAGAACAAACATTAGATATGTGGGATCAAGGTATTGGCGATATTGTTTATAGTGATGGTCCAAAAGTGGCTATTGAAAAATTTGTTTCTTCTAAAGTACAAATGTCTTTCAAAAATCCTAAAGCTTCAAAAATATATGCCATGGAAATTATTCAAGGCGCTCAGCATTTAAAAGAATTTACTCGAACGTACTTGAGAAAATGGGTACGTGAAAAGTCTAAAATATTTCAACAATGGATCGACGAAGAAAGAATGCTCAATGTTGATCCCGTTAATCTTATTTTTCTTATTTGGTCTACTACCCAACATTATGCCGATTTTGACAATCAAATATTAACGGTAATGAATAGAGCAGATTATGAAGAAGAAGACATTGAGCATGTGACTCAGTTTCTTACTCAATTTATTTTACGCGGATTAGAGATAAAATAATCTATGAATATTAAAAGCTTACTTCCTTTTTTATGTTTAACGGTATTTTCTATGAATGCTTTAGCTAAAAATACAAAATCAGATAACCAGATTAGAGTAGCAACATTTAATGTCAGTATGGAGGCATTAAATTATGCAAAGCGAACCAATGGAAAATCATCAAAAGTAACGGGTGATGAACTCAATAACGCGCTTAAATCTGATCATCAGCAAATTAAAAACATTGCTGAAATTATTCAACGTGTTAATCCCGACATATTATTATTGAATGAATTTGACTACTCGCCTAAGGGTGAAGAAATTCAACTATTCATTAACCAATATTTAAACAAAGACCAGCAGAATCAAGCAAAAATTCATTTCCCCTACTATTATCAATCGAGTGTGAATACGGGTGTAAAAACACCTTTTGATTTAAACAATGACAATAAAATTGAATCTCCTACTGATACCTATGGTTTTGGCCACTTTCCGGGACACTTTGGTATGGTGTTACTGTCAAAATATCCTATTGATGAAGCGAAAATTAGAACATTCCAAACCTTTAAATGGAAAGATATGCCAGATGCGCTTCAGCCAAAAGATCCGAGCACAGGTAAATCATGGTATAGCGATGAGGCATGGCAAGGGTTTCGTTTATCGTCAAAATCTCATTGGGATGTTCCTGTTACAGTTAATAATAAAGAAATTCACATATTAGCTAGCCACCCTACACCTCCGGTATTTGATGGCCCAGAAGACAGAAATGGCAAAAGAAATCATGATGAAATACGCTTTTGGCATGACTATATTTCTTCAAACAAGAATGCTTACATCTATGATGACAAAAAACAGTTTGGCGG
>JAQWHO010000338.1 GCA_029249355.1 Thalassotalea sp. | reverse complement strand
CAGCAACATGTGATGATTGGTTATTCAGATTCTGCAAAAGATGCCGGTGCATTAGCTGCAGGTTGGGCTCAGTACGAATCACAAGAAAAGCTAGTTGCCTTGGCTGAAGTTCACAACATTAAGTTAACGTTGTTTCACGGTCGTGGTGGAACGATTGGTCGTGGCGGTTTACCTGCGTATGAAGCCATTCGTTCACAACCTCCAGGTTCTTTAAACGGTGGCTTTAGAATTACCGAACAAGGTGAAACGATAAGACATAAGTTTGGTACTGCTGCGTTAGCCAATCAAAATTTAATGATTTACGCGAGTGCTATTTTAGAAGCGATCCTGATTCCATCACCTAAACCACAACAATCATGGCGTGATGCAATTACAGAAATGGCGGGCATGGGGCGAGATAATTATCGTGCGTTAGTGCGCGATAACCCAGATTTTGTACCGTATTTTAGAATGGCAACGCCTGAGCAAGAATTAGGTAAATTGCCGTTAGGTAGTCGCCCAGCAAAACGTAAACCGCAAGGGGGCGTTGAAAGCTTACGTGCGATACCTTGGATATTTTCTTGGGCACAAACACGATTAGTATTACCTTCTTGGTTAGGGGTAATGCCAGCGGTAGAGTCTTTCTTAAAACAAGGTAATCAAGAGATTATCGACAATATGTTAGCGCAATGGCCTTTCTTCCGTTCACGTTTACTGATGTTAGATATGGTGTTTAGTAAAGCGGATGCGGGAATTAGTGAGGCATTTGATAACAGGTTAGTAACCGATGAGCTTAAGTCAATTGGTCAACAGTTACGCAGTGAACTTAAAGATAGCGAGCGTTTATTGTTAAGTTTGTTGGGTCAAAAAGAAGTGATGGAGTCTGATCCTAGTGGTAAGGAGTCAATGCAAATTCGTGCAACTTATTTGGAGCCGCTGCATTATTTACAAATTGAGTTGTTAAGCCGAATTAGGGCTGCTGAAGTTGAATCAGAAGCGCCGTCTAATATTGAGCAAGCCATGATGGTAACGATTGGTGGTATTGCAATTGGTATGCGAAATACTGGTTAAAACAATACAACTATTGATAAAGCAAATGACTGGTAAAGTGTCATAGCGAACTGAGTTTCACTGAACCGAAAGCGACTTACTCAATGAGTACGTCGCTTTTTTAATTAATTTATTGGTAATGATTTTATCTCTAGCATATGATGTAAAATGTTAGTTGATAACTTATGGACTAATGAAAATTCAAAGTTTAACTTTTTAGCTAAAATAATTTAGTTAATTAAAAATAAATGTTAAAGGAATAACAATGAAAACCCTACCAAAATTATATTTTGTCTTATTTATATGCATGACTATTTTTAGTCAAAACTCTTTTGCCAATACCATTAGTAACGATGATATTTATAGTTATTTTGACTTGTCTGGTACTAAAACCGCACTTAATGGTATCCCTGAACAAATGGCAGCAATGGGTCAACAAATGCAGTTGACGGCAAAAAATCCAGATGAAAGCCGAAGAGTCATGGAAGTGTTAGCCAGTTCTTGGCAAGTTGATAATATGGAAGAAATTGTTTTTGATCATATTCAAACTAATTTAACTAATAAAGAAATGCAGAGTTTACTTGTTTGGCTGAAAAGTGATTTATCTCGCCGTATTAAGCAAGCCGAAGAAAAGTCGTCTGAGCCTAACTTTAATCAAGAATTTATGCAGTATATGGCTAAGATACAGACTAACCCTCCATCAGCCGATAGAATTCAAGCCGTAAGAGGTTTTATCGAAAGTACTCAAATGGTAGAGCATACTATTGATATGGTTATTGGTATTGCTAAAGGTATTACCAAAAATGTACCCGTCACAGGCACTGAAGCGTTAACGGATGAACAGGTTGATAATCAAATGCAGCAAATGGAAGCTATGATGAAGCCTCAGCTTGAGCAGCAACTAATTTTAGTTTCTTACTTTTTATATGAAGACTTAACGAATGATGATATTAATCGTTATGCTGACTTTTATAAGAAACCGTTAGGGCAAAAAGAATTAACAGTGATATCAGGCGCTGTAGTTAAAGCATTAGGTAATTGGTCAGCAGCTGCATTCAATACACTTAATAATGAATTATCAGAGTAATTAAATTGTTTTGATTTGAGCAACTTATAATATCAATCAATATTATTGTTTCAGTAAAAATTGATAGCGAAAGGTGAGTTAAATACTCACCTTTTTTATGTTTATATTAATGTTTATATATATTATAAATTTAGTATCAAGCTTGAAATGTAATAAAGAAATGAATTTCAAAGAACAGCTTATTATTCCTTAATCTCTTATCTTCTCTTTGTTCTCGATCTATTGGTTTTATTGCTTTTCTTATTTGTTGGTTTCTTTTTCTTAACAGGTTTAGGCGTTTTTGAAAACTCTTTATGAAAAGGCTGTTCTGTAATAACAGGGATCACTTGTCCTATGCTACCTTCAATCGTCGTTAATTGCCTGATATCATTTTCTACAACAAATGAAATTGCCATGCCGCTTTTACCCGCACGAGCTGTTCGGCCTATACGGTGTATGTAGTTTCTTGGATCTTCAGGCAGGTTATAGTTAATGACTAACGTAATGTTATCAACATCAATGCCCCGTGCAGCAACATCTGTTGCCACTAATACTCTTAAAGTTGATTCTTTAAAGTTTTGTAAGGCTTCTTCCCTCACGGCTTGTGTTTTACCACTGTGAAGGCTCGCAGCCGTTATTGATGCTTCCTCTAATGCTTTAACAATAATGTCAGCGCCATACTTTGTTTTACAAAAGATAAGCACTTTTTCAAAGTCAGAATTTGCCAGAATATTAAACAGTGCAGGAACTTTATTCGACTTTTCAAGAAGGTAAACACTTTGATTCACCAAGTCGATAGTAACTGTTTCAGCCGCAATTTGAACTTTGGTTGGCTCGGTTAATATGGCTTGTGCAAGTACCT
>JAQWHO010000337.1 GCA_029249355.1 Thalassotalea sp. | reverse complement strand
TGTTCAGCTTGTTTAGCTAAATCAATGGCCAATGCCATGAACTTTTCATCAATAGCTGTTTGTTGAGTATCTGCAGTACTTTCATGACTTGTCATAAAAACATCTCAAGTAAATCATTTAAATATCGATGCCCTTGCTGAGTAACGCGCCAGCTTGTTCCTTGGTTTTCCATTAAACCCTTACCTTTAGCGTTATTCAGTGTTGGTAAAATGTCCTCTGATGATAAGCCCGTTGCCTGGTGATATTCGTTAAGCGTGAATGAGGAGAATAACCGTAAACGATTCATCATATACTCAAAAGGTAACTCATCCTTATCAACTTCATTTAAATGATCAAGATGTTCTCTAGTTTGATCTAAATAACCTTTTGGGTGTTTTACTTTTACCGTGCGATAAATTTTTTGTTCTTTAGCATCGGTTATTTTTCCATGAGCGCCACAACCAATACCTAAATAATCACCAAACTGCCAATAATTTAAATTATGCTGGCATTGGTAATTTTCTTTACTAAAGGCAGATATTTCATATTGTTGATATCCGGCTTTATCTAATAACTCAAAACCTTGATCTTGAATATTCCAAAGCGTTTCGTCTTTAGGCAGCTTTGGCGGTTTAGAATGAAAAGCGGTATTTGGCTCGATAGTTAATTGATACCACGATAAATGACTCGGGTTTAACGAGATGGCCGTTTTGAGATCGTCTAAAGCATTTTCTATCGACTGATTAGGCAAGCCGTGCATTAGATCTAAGTTAAAACTTTTTACCCCACAGCTATCTGCAAGTGTTGCAGCATCTTTTGCTTGTTGGCTATTATGAATACGGCCGAGTTTAATTAATTTATCAGATTCAAAACTTTGCACACCAACCGATAATCTTGAAACACCGCCATTAAAAAAACCAATGAATTTTTCTGCTTCAACGGTGCCAGGATTGGCTTCTAAGGTGATCTCAATATTTTTATCATAATCAAAGCGACTTAATACTTGAGACAGTAAGCTTTCAATAGCATCTGCCGAAAACAAACTTGGCGTACCACCGCCAATAAATATTGTGTGTAATTTACGCTCGCCAAGATTAAAACGCTGAATATCACTGTCTAAATCTTTAATTAATTCTTCAACATAAGTTTGCTCAGGAAGCCCATTTTCCTTATTTGAGTTTTTGTGCGGCAAAGCATGAGAATTAAAATCGCAATAGGGACATTTTTCAACACACCAAGGTATATGAATGTATAAAGAAAGAGGCTGTTCAATGAGCATTATATTTGTGACTTATGTTAGTTTAATTTTAAAGAGTTTTACTCAGTTCAGCCGTTAATAGCTTAAGCGCTTGCCCTCGATGACTTAATTGGTTCTTAATGTCGCGAGGTAATTGGGCTGAAGTCATTTGTAATTGCTCTTGCCAAAATAACGGGTCATAACCAAAACCTTGTTCACCTTGTGGCGATGTAATGATTGAGCCTTCCCATTTACCATGACAAATAATAGGTGTTGGATCGTTTTCATGTTTCATATAAACCACCACACAATGAAAACGAGCAGTTCTATTTTCTTCTGGAATATTTTTAAGCGCTGTAATAAGTTTGTCATTGTTGTCTTGGTCAGTAGCGCCTTCTCCCGCATAACGCGCAGAGTAAACGCCTGGAGCACCATTTAGCGCGTCAACTTCTAACCCAGAATCATCGGCGATAGCGGGTAAACCGGTAATTTTTGCGGCATGCCTTGCTTTGATAATCGCATTTTCAACAAATGTAGTACCCGTTTCTTCGACATCAGGGACATTAAATTCACTTTGAGGTTTAACTTCAATCTGTTGATCGGCTAATAGTTCTGCTAGCTCTTTTACTTTGCCTTTATTGCCAGTAGCCAAAACGATGGTTGACATAATTCACTCTCAAAATATAAATATTATTGGCGAGCATAATACCTTAATCTACGCAAAAGAGGGAGACTGACGTGTCATATTCCAACATAATCCAACACAATCTAACTTTACTGAACATAACCCAAGTTAAGGAATGAAATGACCATCAAAGATAGCTTTATTAGTTTATTAATTATTTTTATTTGGGGATTTAATTTTGTTGTTATTTCTTGGGGAGTAGATGACTTACCCCCTTTATTTATGGGAGCAGCAAGATTTTTTATGGTGGCAACGTTAGGGTCTTTATTTATTAAAAAGCCTGATATTCCTTGGCGTTGGATGGCTGCATATTCTCTGACCTTATGTTTTGGACAATTCGCTTTATTATTTTCAGCGATGGCGTTCGGCATGCCTGCTGGTTTAGCCTCTTTAGTTTTGCAGTCTCAAGCGGTGTTTACTTTAATTCTATCGGCATTATTTTTAAATGAATCAATTAAGGCGAATCAAATCATCGCTATGGTATTTGCAGGAATTGGCCTTTGTATAATTGGTCTGACAGGACAACATAGCAATATGACGGCAATTGGCTTTTCATTAACGATTGCTGCGGCTGTTTCATGGGCTGGAGGAAATGTCTTTAATCGTATGATCAATCAACGTGGCTATAAAGCTAACATCGGATTGGTTGTTTGGTCATCTTGGGTGGCGATGATCCCATTTTTCTTATCTAGTTTAGCTTTTGAAGGCAGTGAAGCAATTTTAATGAGCCTAAAAAATATTAGTTTTATTACTATTTTTGTTGTGCTTTATTTAGCTATTGCAGCTTCAATTTTAGGCTACAGTCTATGGAGTTACCTTTTGAGTCACTATCCTGCAGGACAAGTAGCTCCTTTAACTTTGGGTGTGCCTGTTGTTGGTATATTCTGCGCCGCTTTATTTTTGGGAGAAACTATTAGTGAACAACAATACATCGGCATTGCTTTAGTGATGATT
>JAQWHO010000336.1 GCA_029249355.1 Thalassotalea sp. | reverse complement strand
AATCATCATATTAAAGTATGGATTAGGGACTCAACTTGGCGCAAATGCAGTCTTCTCAACGTCCCAAGCAATTTTCTTAATAACTATGATGAGTATTCTTTTCAAAAATAGAAGGAAACTATTTTTAAAGAATCAAAATTTGATATTAATCCTACTTGTTTGTTATAGCATTCATTGGTTATCTTTCCCTATCGCTATCAACTACCCTATTTGGCTTTCATACGGTTACTTATTTGGTAATGCTATGAACCTAGTTATATATTTATATTTTGCTTTCTTAGTATTAGAACGTTTTCAATATCGTATGATTCAGGCCGAAAAGTCAGCATTAGTTCTTGTTGAAGAAGCAGAAAAATCTGCACAAGCGAAAAGTGAATTTTTGGCCAATATGAGCCATGAAATAAGAACCCCGATAAATGGCGTTATGGGAATGCTTGAGTTATTAAAGCAAGCTGATTTAAATGCAGAACATAAAGAAAAGGTTAATATAGCTTTTAATTCAAGTAAAAGTTTACTGGAAGTTGTAAATGAGGTTTTAGATTATTCAAAAATAGAAGCAGGAAAGTTAACCCTTGAGCAAGTTGAGTTTGATTTGATTAATCTGTTAACTGAAACCTATCATGTCATGCAAAATTTAGCTGAAACGAAAGGCTTGGCGTTAATTCTAGACACATCTGCAATAAAAAATCGTTATATTAAGTCTGACCCTCTTCGTTTCAAGCAAATTCTTCTCAACTTGATTGGTAATGCTGTTAAATTCACTGAAGAAGGTACAGTGACGGTTAAAGCGGAGGTTAATAAAAAAGGAGGCGTAGATTATTTAGTATGTTCGATCATCGATACAGGTATCGGTATTGAAAAAGATAAACTAGAAGATGTATTTGAATCATTTCAACAAGCTGATAGCTCAACAACACGTAATTTTGGTGGAACAGGGCTAGGTCTTTCTATTTCAAAACGACTATGTCAATTACTAAACGGTGATATAAAAGTTACAAGTGAAGAAGGTCAAGGTAGTAAATTTACTATAACGATTCCAATTGAAGTAGTAGAAGAAATTGAAGGTATTTCAGTATCTGAAACAGACTTTGATTTATTAAGCCCGCCAGCTTGGCAAAATGATATTAAGATTTTGTTGGTGGAAGATAATCGAATAAACCAAGTAGTAGCCATACAGGTACTAGAAAGTTTTAACTTAACCTGTGATGTAGCAGAAAATGGTGCAGTTGCTTTAGCAAAGTTAAAAGTATCACTGAAAATAGATACTCCTTACACTTGCATATTAATGGATTGTCAAATGCCCACCTTAGATGGCTATGAAACGACAAAACGAATTAGGTTAGGTGAATGTGGTGATTCATATAAAGAAGTGCCAATTATCGCGATGACAGCTAACGCTATGGAAGGTGACCGCGAAAAATGTATATCGACTGGAATGAATGATTACATCGCTAAACCCATTGAAAAGCATCTGATGTTAGGTGTCTTGAAACAATGGTTGCCAGAACGAAATACATAAAGTTATAAAGTATAGAAAATAAAAACTGCTAATTGCTCTTGTTAGCGTTTTTTATATGTGATGCTTAAAAGAGCAATATATCTTTGATTATTAACTCATATGTCGTTGTTGTCTTTGTAAAGACCTGTTTTTATTTGTTAACTTCGGCCGTTGAACGGCATAAAGATTGAGTCCACTAAACAGGCTTTTCAATTTTGCTGCCTCATAATCTTGTTCAATTTTTTCAATAACCACTTGATGTCTTTCAGGAAATAAAGCTTCAACGGCTTGCGAAATTAATTCAAATAACTTTTTCAGGTTAATTTTATGTATTTGCCCTGTTTTGTTAAATATCCACTCGGTGATCGCCATAAAATCATCAAAAGGTTGATCAGATAATATGTAAGGCAAAGCATATTTAAATCGCCCTGAGTTACCAATCATGTCCCAATAGCGAGCAAAGCGATTTATACGTTGCATGGTCGCGAAAGTCACCCTGTCGGTACTTAATATGTTAAACGGAGGCAAAGGATTAAAGCGTAAATCGTACTCTTCTGTATGTCGAATGATCGGACTACCTTTTAAACGCTTCAAAATACCCATTTGAATTTCATGAGGCCGGCAATGATAAAGCTGATTAAAACTCTCTTTAAAGGTTTCAAAGGTTTCGCCAGGTAAACCAAAAATAAGATCGGCATGAATATGGGCGTACGTATTATCTTTTAGCCAGATTAAGTTTTCTTTTGATTTAGCATTGTTTTGCTTACGGCTAATATTTTTTTGCACCACGGTATTAAAGGTTTGTATACCAATTTCAAACTGTAAACTGCCTTCTGGAAACTGCGCTAATAGCTCTTTTAGTTTTCTTGGTAAATGATCAGGTACCACTTCAAAATGCAGATATAAATCGTCAGTCATTCGGTCTAAAAAAAACTGCATAATTTGCATGGTGGTATTTATATTTAAATTAAAGGTTCTATCAATAAACTTAAAATTACGCGCGCCGCGGTTATACAGAATTTCCATTTGTTCGAGAAATAGGACTATCTCAAACGGAACTGAAGTTTTATCTAAAGAGGATAAACAAAATTCACACTTAAACGGACAACCACGCGAGGCCTCAACATAAAGCAGACGATTGGTTAAATCTTCATCAGTATAATATTGGTAAGGTGATGCTAAATCTTTTAACTCTACAGGTTTTGACTTGAGAACTTTATTGTCTAATGGCACATCATTGATAATATCTTTACACAACTGATAAAAACTTAAATCTGCAGGACCAGTTAAAACATAATCTGCGCTGGCAACAATCGCTTGTTGCTCAGTTTCATAACTGACTTCGGGACCACCTAAAACAATTTTAATTTCAGGTGCGATCACTTTCAATATGCTTACTACATCAGTGGTTTCAACAGTATTCCAAATATAAACGCCAAAACCGACAATATCTGGTTTACTCGCTAATATTTGTTCAACAATATCAATAGCGCGCGTTTGAATAATAAATTCTTTGATTTCACAAAATGGCTGTAGTTCTTTTAAATTAGCGTAAAGATAACGTAAACCAAAACTCGTATGAAAATATCGTGCGTTAAGTGTCGCAAGGACAATTTTTGGCGTGATATTATCTATTACATGATTAACGTCTGTACACCGGTTTACTGAATCTGATCCAAGTGGTTCATGTTTTATTGAATCCAATGAATTACTTTCTGTAATAGGTATTTGTGTAACGGTTAATTTAGAATGAATTTGTTGCTCAGCCATACTGGTTTTTAATGCCTTTGATGATCTTGCAATAATTATACTTTGATTATCTGCGTTATACAGCATTCTTAGTAAGTTCACTAAAAATTGGATTAACAATATGTTTAGAGAACTGATATAGAAGCGGAAATATCTTGGTTTATAAATTTCATTTAAATTATAAAAAAGCCGTTAATTTTTAAATGGGCTTTTCTAGGTATGGCGGTGAGATAGAGGTTTGAACTCTACTCGAAGGATTAGCGCTACAAGCCCTACTCAAAAATCAAATCATATAAAAGCAAAAATCCGCTAATATTTCGACTAGCGGATTCTTTTAATATGGTAGTGAGATAGGGATTTGTACTTTACTCGAAGGATTAGCGCTACAATCCCTGCTCATAAAATCAAATCAAATAAAAACAAAAACCCGTCAATCTTTCGATTAACGGGTTTCTTTATAATATGGCGGTGAGATAGAACGGCACATAGTGGTTCTTAGCGTATTATACAGTCCACAACCAAACTCTAACCTATTGAATT
>JAQWHO010000335.1 GCA_029249355.1 Thalassotalea sp. | reverse complement strand
GCGCCAATGCAATGAATACCCTTATTTTCTGGCGTTAGATAACCTTTGTGACAAATCACCGTATTCAATTTACCAATATTATTATTGGTATTCATTGAAGTAATTTGGCCACGAACGGACGTTAACGGTAATTGATTAATCGTTGGCAACTTAATGGCTTCAGCACCTCCACAAAATACTAATACCGACGCTTTAAAATCACCTTTATTGCTTTTCAGTAACCAACTTTCATCTTCACGTTGTGAAATACTTTCTACCGTTGTCGAGGTTTCTACGCGTAAACGATTGGTCTTATTTGCCGCAATAAATAATTGTTCAACCAATTCTTGAGGCGCGATCCAACCTGATTGTGGGAAAAATAATCCACCAAGTTCTAACGGAATATTTGCGTGCTTGCTCGCTTGTAATTTATCAACGCTTTGGATCAGTTCTGTTGGCCAGGCTTGATTTTTTTCAAATGCTTGCTGTCTTTTCTCTAATGATGTTTTGTATGAAATTTCGAGTAAACCGCACCAGTCATGACTAAATTGATAACCTTGCTCTGTGAGATCATTATAAAAATTTCGCGCATACCAAAAAGCTGCTTGGTAAAACAAACTAATGTCGTCTTGTTGTTGGTGTATTAATGGAAATAAAGCGCCAATGGCATTACTTGAAGCACCTTGAGCCACTTTTATATCTTTGCAGTAAAGGGTTACTTTAATGCCATTTTTAGTTAATACGTAGGCTGCACAAGCTGAAGCAATGCCACCGCCAATAATACTGACATGTTGAGGTTTAGTGATGCTAGGCCTTAGTTGATAGCCTTTGCCAATCAATTTGTTTTGTTGATATTTTCCCGTCAAAATCTCATTTTTATTGCCTAAATAGTTTTGTTTTTCGAGGCGAAAGCCAACTTTTTCTAATCCTCGCCTAATAAAACCGGCAATGGTAAAGGTGCTAATTGTTGCCTGCGGTTTCGATAATCTCGCCACTTCTTCAAATAAAGCCTCTTGCCACATCTCAGGGTTACGAGCGGGTGAAAAGCCATCTAAATACCAAGCATCGACAAGGCCGTTTTGTTTTCTGGGAAGCTTTATTGCTTTAAATGCTTGTGTAGAGTCATCAAATAAAATGGTTAACTTGATTTTATTATCAAAAAACAAAAATTCTACTTTTTGATCCTGTTCTGGCAAATCATGGTAATTAGCAATAAGTTCGTCTTTCTCATCAGCTAAAGTATGTAAACTATTTAATGACTTAATTAACTGCTCTTTAGTCAGCGGATATTTTTCAGTGCTAATAAAGTGCATTGTTGGTAATTGATGATCTTTGGCGAGTGCTTTATAAAGTTGCAAAGTCAGAAGAAAGTTTAATCCCGTACCAAATCCTGTTTCTGCAATGGTGAATTCTTGCTGAGCTTTGATTAAATTATCAGCAATATTATTCCCTTTGATAAACACGTGTTCACTTTGTTGATAGCCTGATTCCGTATCAAAATAAATATCATCAAATTTTTCAGAATAGGGAGAACCATCGTCTCGGAAAGTTATTTTATTGATAGAGGTCACTTTATGGTCAATTTTTATAAATAGCACTATACACCGCAGCTATTTTACCTATAATTCCACCACAATGTCATGGTTTGAAAAAGTGAGAGTACACGTGTACACTCAGCAGACCAGTTTTTGGGTAAATTTCTGTATGATATGCCCGATTTTATAAATTTAAATGGTTAATTAAATGAAACGAGTAGTGATCACCGGATTAGGTATTGTATCAAGTATCGGTAATAACGCTGATGAAGTGTTAGCTTCATTAAAGGCAGGCCGTTCAGGTATTACAAAAGCGGACAGTTTTGAAGAACAAGGCTTACGAAGTCAAGTGTGGGGTAAGCCAACACTTGAACCAAAAGAGCATATTGATCGTAAAGCTTTTCGTTTTATGGGCGATGCTGCTGGTTATGCCTATGTAGCAATGGAGCAAGCAATTGCTGATGCTAAATTAACAGATGAGCAAGTATCTGATTTCCGCACGGGTATTGTTGCTGGCTCTGGTGGCGCATCTTCAGAGAATGTTGTTTTAACAACAGACACATTACGTAATCGTGGCATTCGTCGTGTCGGGCCTTATGCGGTTCCTAAAACCATGGGCAGTACTGTTTCAGCTTGTTTAGCAACGCCATTTAAAATTAAAGGTGTTAATTATTCTATCAGTTCTGCGTGTGCAACTAGCGCACATTGTATTGGTAATGCAGTTGAATTAATTCAATTAGGCAAGCAAGACATAGTTTTTGCTGGCGGTGGTGAAGAAGTTCATTGGTCACTTGCTATGATGTTTGATGGCATGGGCGCTTTATCAGCAGGACGTAACGATACGCCAGAATTAGCTTCTCGTACTTATGATGCTGACCGTGATGGTTTTGTTATCTCTGGCGGCGGTGGCATGGTTGTTGTTGAAGAATTAGAGCACGCATTAGCGCGTGGTGCTCATATTTACGCTGAAGTTGTTGGCTATGGTGCAACGTCTGATGGTTT
>JAQWHO010000334.1 GCA_029249355.1 Thalassotalea sp. | reverse complement strand
ACCTATGCCGATGCGTAACCGATAAAATTCTTTATTATTTGCCATACGTGCAATAATGTCACGTAAGCCATTATGCCCGCCATGCCCGCCACCTTGTTTAATTTTACACACGCCGGGTTCCATATCTAGTTCATCATGTGCGACTAAAATATTTTCTACAGGTATGCGAAAAAAATTGGCGAGAGGCGCTACCGATTGACCGCTTTTATTCATAAAAGTTGTAGGAATAAGTAAATGAATGACTTCATCACCAATTTGGCCTTTGCCATATAATCCAAAGTACTTTTTTTCAGGTCTTAACGATATGTTGTAGCGCGAAGCAAGCTCTTCTACGAACCAAACTCCTGCATTATGGCGGGTTTTTGTATATTCAGGGCCTGGATTACCCAGGCCCACAACTAGTTGAATAGTCATCTAAAGGATAGTGTCCTTTGGATTATTCTTCAGTAGCTGTTTCTTCTGCAGCTTCATCACTATCAGCTTCATCGCTTGATCCCTTAGGAGCGTTTAATGAAGCAACAGCTTGGTCATGACTTTCGCCTTTAGCTAATTCATCAGAAGTTACACCTTTTGGTAAAGTGATGTCTGATAAATGTAATGTTTGACCAACTTCTAAACCTGCAACATCAACTTCGATGAATTCAGGGATATTAGCAGGTAAACAGCTAACTGCGATTTCGTTAATTAAGTGAGCAATTTTGCCTCCTTTTTTCTCTGCAGCTCCTTCATTGATGAAGTGAACTGGAGCATTAACGTGTACAGCATGAGTAGCATCAATACGCATGAAATCCATGTGCATGATGATTTGCTTGAATGGGTGACGTTGCATGTCTTTAATCAAACATTCAACCGGCTTACCATCAACGTTTAATGTTAAAACGTGAGAGTAAAAAGCTTCTTCTTGTTGTGCACGGTAAACTTTGTTGTGCGCTAACGTTAAAGAAACAGGCTCTTTGCCTTCGCCGTAAAGAATAGCTGGAACTTTTTCCGCGTGACGTAGGCGGCGGCTCGCACCTTTCCCTAAATCTGTACGAACTTCAGCATCCAAAGTAAATAAATCAGTCATGGTTTAATACCTTAATTTTAAATTAAATTTTGTTATTTTTTGCGACCAAAAATAACGCATCGCCATTTTTTATCCTAATAAACTATTTATCAGTAGATAAAAAAGGCGCGGCATAATAACACCTGACAGCTTTAAAACCAAACGATTACTGTAATTTATATTTATTCTGTTTAATAAATATTGTTAATGGTTATATTTTTTTTATTCATTGAAAAGAAGGTGTGAATTCGACAAAAAGGGCAGGGTGAATAATTGTTTTAATTCAATGGGTTACTTACAAATGATTTTAGTTTGTATTTATTAGATAGCTCATAAACTAAAGGCCATACTTTTGGCTAATGTTGTTATATTCGCCAGATAATTTTAACGCTTTAATACAAGTATCTATTTGCGATAAAAATTCTTTCGGATTTTGAATGTGTTTACTCGTTTTAGATACCGCCACATAGTAGGCTTTTCTTTTTAAGATGAAATCATGGATTTTAATGCTATTTTCAATGTTTAATTGTTTAGCCCGCCATAAAAGCGTTTCCATTGAGTTGGCTATTATTTGGAACCGTTGAGGCTCAGCGATTAGTTGTTTAAGCATAGAGTCTATATTATATCCTATAGTCACTTGATTAAGCGTTATTTTATCTTCAATGATTTTCATTAACTCTTTGGTATGTGCTAACCCTGCTAAATGTCCTATTTGATATTGCTTAATATCTTCTAGCTTATCTATTTCAATGTTATCTCGTTGTTTAGAGGCAAAACCATAATTAGAAAAGAAAATGGGCTCAGAGCCATATATAACATAGGACTCTCTTTCTTTTTTGTAGGAATATATACTGATATCAAGTTCACCAGATTGCATATTTAAGTGAGTTCGCTTTATAGGGAGGTTTTTGTATTGAAATTGAAAATCATTTTGACTTAAACAATGACTAATAATTTCTTTGCCTAGTCCAATATCATTTCTGTCAATATTATCTTTTTCAATATTTTGAAAGAAAAAAGGAGGCCAATTTATGTCATTAATAAATAGAGTGTTTTTTGGGGATGCAAAGGTATTTAAAGAGAGAAAAATAACACTAAAAATTATTATTTTAATAAATACTTTCATTGGCACCTGAATGAATCTTTAGAGGCAGATAACCTAATTGTAGTCACAAATATAAAATATTTCTCAAATAAAAAAAGCACCTACTCGGTGTAGGTGCTTTTAAAAAGTAAAACTATTAAAGATCTTACGTTAGCTATCAAACTATTAGCTATCAAACATCGCTGAAATAGATTCTTCGTTACAAACACGGCGAATTGCTTCAGATAACATACCACTTAATGTTAATTGACGAACATTTTTTAGTTTCTTAATCTCTGGTGATAATGGAATTGAATCTGTAACAATAACTTCATCAATTACAGAGTTTTTAAGATTCTCTGCTGCATTACCAGATAAAACAGGATGAGTTGCGTATGCATAAACTCGTTTAGCGCCATGTTCTTTTAGCGCTTCAGCTGCTTTGGCTAATGTACCGCCGGTATCAATCATATCATCTACAATAATACAGTCACGGCCTTCAACATCACCAATAATATGCATAACTTGTGCTACGTTTGCTTTTGGACGACGTTTATCGATAATCGCAAGATCTGCGTCATCTAATAATTTAGCCACAGCACGTGCACGAACAACACCGCCAATATCAGGTGAAACCACAACAGGATTATCTAAGTTTTTCTCGAGCATATCTTCTAATAATATCGGTGTACCGAAAACATTATCAACAGGCACATCAAAGAAACCTTGAATTTGCTCAGCGTGTAAATCAACCGTTAAAACGCGATCAACACCTACACTTGATAAAAAGTCTGCAACAACTTTAGCGGTAATTGGCACACGAGCACTTCTTACACGACGGTCTTGACGAGCATAACCAAAATACGGCATTACTGCTGTAATTCGACCCGCTGATGCGCGGCGAAGTGCGTCAATCATTACGATTAATTCCATTAGATTATCGTTAGTTGGAGCACACGTTGATTGAATGATAAAAACGTCCGCACCACGCACATTTTCAGTGATTTCAACACTTATTTCACCATCACTAAAACTGCCAACCTTGGCTTCGCCTGGAGTTATATAAAGACGATTAGCTATTTGTTTGGCCAGTTCAGGGGTGGCATTACCCGCAAAGATTTTCATGTCAGGCACGATCATTTCCTTAGAAATTTTTGACATTATAAGTAAATACTGAATAGAACATGTTTGTAATATCAGCACATTATTTAAAAAAAGCCAGTTAATTAGCTCATTTTTTGAAAACTTTTATTTAGCGTTTTACTCAACAATTCACTCAATACTAAGGTGATTTATTACCTGATGAAGAGGTGACTGATTTACGCCTTTTGTTACAAATGACTTAATGGAAGGAGGTAGAAGAGCTTGCACCCTTTTTGCTTCTATTTCAGAATCAAAACGTGAGAAAATACACGCACCTGTACCCGTCATTCGAGATGGCGCGTATTCTACCAACCAAGCAAGTAACTTGGCAACCTCAGGATGGTGATTTATTACTAAATTTTGGCAATCGTTATGATAGCCCGTTAAGTAATTTTTATTGTCTATTGCTTTAATATCAAGCTTTTGAGTATTTCGAGGTAACGCTTTTGCCGTAAATACGGCTTGAGTTGAAATACTGCAATTAGGTTTGCTGACTAAATATATTGATTCATCTGGATGAACAGGGGTCAGTTTTTCGCCAACACCTTGCGCAAAAGCGGCGAAGCCATGAATGAAAATTGGCACATCGGCGCCAAGCTGTAAGCCCAATTCAGCAAGTTGATTATACGAAAACTTGGTCTGCCATAGTAGATTAAGCGCAAGCAATACTGTTGCAGCGTTGGATGAACCTCCACCTAAACCACCTCCCATAGGTAGCACTTTTTTAATTTTTATCTCTGCACCAAAAGGTGTTTGTGTTTTTTCTTGTAATAACTTGGCGGCTTTAACAATTAAATTACTTTCGTTACTCACCCCTTCTATAGGCGTTAATAGATTGATTGTTGCGCTTGTTGTACGCCGGATTGATAAGTTGTCACCAAAATCTAAAAATTGAAAAACGGTTTCTAATTCATGATATCCATCAGCTCTGCGGCCAACAATATGTAAAAATAAATTTAATTTAGCAGGAGATGGAAATTGATAAAAAGGGGAATCACCAGCTGAAAAACTGTTAGGCATAGTTAAAGCTTCCATTGGTTAAGTATTATTTTAATGGTTAAGTTATTCTGTTTAATCGAAAACTGATGCGCTAGATTTACATTATTAACTGGTTGATATTTTTTATAACTTATTTGCCAAGTATTACCTTGGTAAAAACTGGTTAGTTTTACAGGTAACTCTGAAATATCATCATAAATAATATGATCGAGGTCTGAATACGTAAGCCCTTTCAGCCAATAATGTAATGCTTCTGTGGGGAGTGTTAAACCTGTTAACGAGTATATTAAATGGTCTAAATTTTCACTTTGATAGTTTTCTCCTTCAATTTCGATAACATGACTGCCTTCATCGGAGGTCAGAGATAAAACATTAATACCTAAATAAGTGGTTAATTTCAGCGTTTGTGTTTCTTCACTTTTATCATATTGCCAAAACAATGAAGCGCTTTCACGTTTATTTTCTTGAATAAAAGCAATTTTGCCATTGATTTGCCATTGTTGAATTTTTCTCACGTTTTCAATACGTGTTTCTTTCGATTGATATTCAACTGGTTGTGATTGCTCAATATTTTTATTTGAAGCACAGCCATATAGAATAAATAGTGTACAGAACAGAGTCGATAATTTTTTAGTCATGGTAATTATTTTATTTGTACTTTTAGTTTTATCGAGGCGATTGCTTTCAATCATCGCCAATCTTTCGTAAAATTAACACAATAGTTTGTGATAGATCAGGTAATGCTGGAATACCCTCAGGCATAATACCTCAGTATCATAAATTTTAAATTTAATTATTTATAAACGTTTATAAATAAAAGTAAGTTTTTAATTCATTACTTTAAACAGGTCAAATATTTAGCGTATGTCCATAGTTGCTGTTGGAATCAATCATAAAACTGCACCCGTTGCTGTCAGGGAGAAAATTTCTTTCAATCCTGATAAGTTATCTTTGGCGCTGCAAGAGATGCTTTCCCATGTGCAATGTAAAGAAGCCGCGATATTATCTACTTGTAATCGTACTGAATTATATTTAGTTGCCTCAGAAAAATACGATATTACCCAAGAAAAAGTCATTGCTTGGCTTGAGCAACATCACAATGTTCCTGCCTCTACTATTATTCCAAGCTTATATTGGCACAGTGATCAACAAGCCGTTAATCATATGATGCGAGTGGCTTGTGGGCTTGACTCTCTTGTTTTGGGCGAACCACAAATTTTAGGTCAAATGAAGCAAGCATATAGTCAAGCAAAAGCTGCTGGTTCTATGGCCTTAGTGATGGATCGTTTATTTCAACGTACATTTGGTGTTGCGAAACAAGTACGCACTGAAACTGAAATAGGTGCAAGTGCTGTGTCAGTTGCCTTTGCTGCGGTAAACTTAGCGAAACATATTTTTGCTAGTCTAGAAAAAGCAAATGTTTTACTGGTAGGCGCAGGTGAAACTATTGAGTTAGTTGCAAAGCATCTTTATGAAAATAAAGTAGGGCATATCACAGTTGCCAACAGAACACTCTCGCGTGCAGAAGGTATGGCAAAACAAGTGGGGGCTGATGTAATTACATTAGCGCAAATCCCTCAGCATATGGCTGATGCGGATATTGTGATTAGTTCTACAGGCAGTACATTACCGCTTATTGGTAAGGGCATGGTTGAACAAGCGTTAGCTAAGCGTAAACATCGTCCTGTTTTTATGGTTGATTTAGCTGTGCCGCGCGATATAGAAGAACAGGTCTCTGATCTCGAGGATGTATTTTTATATACCGTTGATGATCTGCAAAACATTATTGCCAAAAATATGGCGAGTCGTCGTAAAGCAGCAATAGAAGCCGAAGCGATTGTGAATCATCAAACAAACGGCTTTATGTCATGGTTAAGAGGATTAAATACACAAGATACGGTAGTGAGTTATCGTAAACAGTGTTTATCTGAACGTGACGTCTTAATTGAAAAGGCATTACAACAGCTTCAAAGTGACAAATCACCAGAAGCGGTTGTGGCCGAATTAGCGACTAAATTAACCAATAAATTAATGCATGCACCGACTAACGCAATTCAAACCGCCGCTCAAGGTGGAGAATTAGATAAAATTGTCTATTTAAGAGACGTTTTACAAATAGATAAGTAGCAATTATTGAAAGTCGCTGTTGAAATCTTTACACTGCCCGCAATTTAAAATAAATCATTCTTGTTAACTCTTATCATTGACTATCAGTTATACTTTTGAATGCGTTTTCACTAATTTAGACCAAATAAAGAATATTTAATGAATAAATCAGTTTATCAGAAGCTTGAAGGTTTAGTTGAGCGCTTTGAAGAAGTTCAAGCGTTATTGTCAGATCCTGAAACCATTTCTAATCAAGAAAAATTTTTAGCTTTATCTAAAGAGTTTAAACGCTTAGATGAAGTGACCTCTGTATTTCATCGCTATCAAGAAGCAGAAAATGATTTTGCTACAGCAGAAGAAATGCTAAAAGATGATGATCCTGATATGCGAGAAATGGCGCAAGAAGAATTTAAAGATGCTAAAAAGTCGGTAGAAGAAATAAGCGACGAGCTGCAAATTCTTTTATTACCGCGAGATCCAAATGATGACAACAATTGTTTTGTTGAAGTTCGCGCGGGAGCCGGTGGTGATGAAGCGGCTATTTTTACCGGTGATTTATATCGTATGTACAGCCGTTTTTGTGAAAAGAAAGGCTGGAAAATTGAAGTAATGAATTTAAATGACAGTGAGCAAGGCGGTTTTAAAGAAGTGATTTTTAAAATTGTTGGTGATGGTGTTTACGGTCAAATGAAATTTGAGTCTGGTGGGCATCGTGTGCAGCGAGTTCCTGAAACAGAATCTCAAGGTCGAGTACATACTTCTGCTTGTACCGTGGTTGTTATGCCTGAAATTCCAGAGTCAGAAGCGATTGAAATTAACAAAGCCGATTTAAAAGTAGATACCTTCCGGGCATCAGGTGCCGGTGGTCAGCATGTTAATAAAACTGACTCAGCTATTCGTATCACACATATTCCTTCGGGCGTAGTGGTGGAGTGTCAAGATCAGCGTTCACAACATAAAAACCGTGCTCAAGCGATGTCTGTATTACAAGCGCGTTTGCAACAAGCCGAAGATGAAAAACGTCGCAGTGAAGAAGAGTCTTCTCGTCGGAACTTAGTGGCAAGTGGAGATCGCTCTGAACGTATTCGCACCTATAATTATCCGCAAGGCCGCATGACAGATCACCGAATTAACTTAACTTTATATCGTTTAAATGAAGTGATGGAAGGTAATTTACAATTAGTACTTGAACCTATTTTACTCGAGAATCAAGCCGACTTATTAGCCGCGCTTGCTGAACAAAGTTAATCGCCCCTTTTTTACTTGATTAAAGTTATGAACTTCTCGGCTTCAGATCCCATTGCTTTATTGGTAAATAATGGCGCTAAACAATTAGCGTCATTGTCTGATAGTGCTAAGCTGGATGTGAGATTACTGATAAGTCATGTTATTGATAAGCCGTTAAGTTACTTGTTAACTTGGCCAGATAAGCAACTTTCACCACAACAATACCAACATTTTTCAAGCTTATTTGAACAGCGAAAACAGGGTAAGCCTATTGCTTATTTAGTTGGGTTTAAAGAATTTTGGTCACTTAATTTACAAGTATCGCCTGCAACATTAATTCCACGACCAGACACTGAAATTTTGGTTGAAACAATCTTAAATAATCATCCTCAATCGAATATAAGGTGTTTAGATCTCGGTACAGGTACTGGCGCCATAGCCCTTGCATTAGCGTCTGAGCAATCAAGTTGGAATATTGAGGCGATAGATTTTCAACATGAAGCGGTAGCATTAGCAAAATCAAATGCGAAAAGGTTAGGTTTTTCGCAGGTAAATATTTATCAAAGCGATTGGTTTTCTACGGTTGAACATCAAAAGTGCTTTGATGTTATTGTCAGCAACCCTCCCTATATAGATGCGTTAGATGAGCATTTAGTGCAAGGAGATGTTAAATTTGAACCTAAAAGCGCACTGGTTGCTGATGACAATGGCTATGCTGATATTGAAAAAATTATTCAAATGTCAAAGGCCTTTTTGAAAGATACCGCATGGCTTTATTTTGAACATGGTTTTGAACAATCCAAGAAAATACACGAGTTATTTTCTCAATATGGTTATAGCGAAGTAACAACTATAAAAGATTATAACGGTAATGATCGAGTAACCTATGCGTGTTATAAACAATAAATAACATAATAAAAATAATAATTTAAGGAAGTAAAAATGAAACATTTACACATGACGATTGCATTAATTAGCATTGTTTTATTCACACTACGTTTTTTCTGGACGTTAGCAGGCTCTTCACAATTAGATAAAAAGTGGGTAAAAATAACACCACACATTGTTGACACGCTGTTATTAGGTTTGGGTGTTGTGATGATGATGAAATTAGCATTAAACCCACTTGAACAACTATGGCTTGGTGAGAAGTTAATTGCAGTGGTTGCATATATTTTTACCGGCTATTACACATTAAAGCTTGCACGAAATAGAACAATGCAAGTGATAGGGTATTTAGGTGCTATGGGCTGGATATTGCTAGTAGCAAGACTTGCAATGTCAAAAGAAAATATCTTCTTTTAATCATTTATCAAAATGAGTTTTGAACGCTTTAGTCAAAAGTTAACTTTATTACCTTTTTGACTTTAAAAAGCGTTTTTATCCCATATTTATTAAGAACAAAGTAATAAAGGTTTTAGTGTTATTAAATGAATGATTTGTTGATGTCTGAAATAAAATCAGAACAAAGAAATTTATTGTCGTCATTAGCGTTGGTTGAAGAGTATGTTTTTTCAGAAAGACCAAGGTTTGAACAAATGCTGAACGATGTTGTTGAAGCGTGTCGGGAGGCGATTGCTGACATTGAAGAGCCAATGGATAGGGCTGAATGTTTAATTAATGAACTTTATGTGAGCCAATTGTTTTTAGATAATGAACGTAATGTTTGGCCAGTTATATCGCAAAAAATCTCTTCAGCGGTTGAATATAAATTAATGGCGCCTGTGCTTAAAGCTGCCATTATTCAGTCAATTGTTAATGCTTGTGATATGGAAGCAGAGATAGTTTTTGTTCCCGAGCAAGTGATGGTACGAATTATTTGCGATGACATATATTCTATTATTTTTGAACCGGTCAGCGGTGAGTCTATAAACTGGCAACAACTTGATGCAAGGCTAGGGGATCTTGAAGGAGATCCAAGCCAAGAATTTTTAGCTCCAATGGAAGTAAACAGTATTTTAGTAGAGTATTTAACCTCATTAAAAAATTCACTGATAAAAGACGTTCAGTTTGATAAAGCATTAAAGTGTGTCGATTTATTGTTAGCACTTAGACCTGATGATCCGTTCGAGAGACGTGATCGAGGCTTTTTACTTCATCAGTTAGACTGCTTTAAGGTGGCGTATGATGATTATCAATTTTTTGTTAAAGAATGCCCACAAGACCCCGCAGCGCAATTGTTAAAATTACAGTTAGATAAAATAACCATTGCAGATACCGTGTTACACTAATTATCTGAACACGTTGAGAAACATTTACAAATGACACGAACTAAACTGAACAAAGCCAAACAAAGCAAAAAATAAACGCAAAACAAAAATTAATATTTAAAATAAAAATATAATAATTAGACAAACAATTTTGGGAGAAAGTATGTTTGCATTATCTTCAACACCAGAAGTGGTTGAACAGGCACCGCTTTTAACAAATGATGCCACGGTACTCGGTATTATTGCTATCATGCTTGGTTGGGTTTTTTATACTTCGCAAAGTAAATCCGCTTTTTGGCAAAATTTTTATCGCTTTGTTCCTGCTGTGCTATTGTGTTACTTCCTACCTTCATTATTAAATACTTTTGGTATTATTGATGGTGAATCATCACAACTTTATTATGTTGCCTCACGTTACTTATTACCTGCTTGCTTAGTATTATTGACGATCAGCGTCGATTTAAAAGCGATAGCAAGACTAGGTAATAAAGCCGTTATTCTCTTTTTAACCGGTACGTTAGGTATTGTTATTGGTGGGCCGATTGCTTTATTAGTTGTCTCAAGTTTTGCCCCTGAATTATTAGGTGTAACTGGCCCTGAAGCCGTTTGGCGTGGAATGACAACCGTTGCAGGAAGCTGGATTGGTGGCAGTGCCAACCAAGCTGCGATGAAAGAAATTTATGGCGCAGGCGATCAAATATTTTCTGCGATGGTGACCGTTGATATTATTGTTGCAAATTTATGGATGGCGGTATTACTTATTATGTCAGCTAACGCACATAATATTGATAATAAAACAGGTGCCGATACTACCGCTATAACCGACTTAAAAGAAAAAGTAGAACAATTCCATGCAAAACATGGTCGCATACCAACACTTGCTGACCTGATGATTATTGTGGCAATAGGTTTGGGCGTTACCGGCTTCGCGCATTTATTTGCTGATAATATCACACCGTATTTTATTGAAAATTTTCCAGGGTTAGCTAAGTTTAGTTTTCACAGTAAGTTCTTTTGGATGATAGTATTTGCAAGCACGGTTGGTATTGCACTATCGTTTACTAAAGCGCGTGAATTAGAAGGAGTAGGCGCCTCTAAAGTAGGCCAAGCATTTTTATATATTCTTATTGCGACAATAGGTATGAAAATGGATGTAAGAATGATCCTCGATGCGCCAATTTATTTTATTATCGGGGCTATCTGGATGATTATTCATGCATCATTAATGCTAATAGTCGCTAAAATGATTAAAGCGCCATTATTTTATATGGCGGTTG
>JAQWHO010000333.1 GCA_029249355.1 Thalassotalea sp. | reverse complement strand
TATTCAGTGACCGCTTTGGTGGCATTGTTCACACTCAGGTTTAGCGACTTACGTGTAAATGTTCACCATCGAAATCCCCACATACTCATTGGTGGGGAACGTCAGCTATCGTATCTTTGCGGACTATTTCAAGGTCTATTTTTCGTTAATAAAACCGTCCGCTTTGTGGTAATAGTGACTACTAGATCTATCTCGTTTTGGGGCACAAACCGCCATAGAGTTTATGATATTTCTTCAAAAGCTAATACCAACAAGGGGTTACTGTAAGCCTTGAGTTCATCCTTGGTGCAACAAATGCCGAGGGATAAATTTTTTTGATAATCTTATTCTCCAATTTAGTCTGCTAAGTAATAAATAATTATATGGCTATATTGATGCATCACAAAGCTTTGAAAGTTATTAAAAGCTGCAAGATGTGTTTTGTCCTAATGAATAATCATTGTTGATTTATAAACTAATAATTTAATTTTGCTAATTGAAACAATAATTAATTGTTTATCTCACTATTAATGAATCTCTAGTTTATACGTAGAAGATTATTCCAATTTAAACATGCCTAGCTAAAATTGTTAACACTAATAGTACAGATTAAATGGTATTAGCTTTAAATATTACTTGATGTTAAATCTTCTTTTTGGTTAAATGGATAGGTGGCCTTACCAATACTATCCAAATTATTAAATTAAAGTGAGTTTTCCTGATGTTAGAAACATGGCGATGGTTTGATCAAAAAGATCCTATTTCTCTTAAAAAAATTGCTCAGGCTGGAGCAAAAGGAATAGTAAGTTCGTTAAATGAAATCCCAACTGGAGAGGTTTGGCCTTTAGAAAACCTATTATCAAGAAAAACAATGATAGAGCAGGCAGGTTTGTCTTGGTCTGTGATTGAAAGTATTCCTGTTCACAACGATATAAAAACGCGGAAAGGTAACTATCGCGAATATATTGAAAATTATAAGCAATCGATTATTAACGCCGCCAAAGCAGGTATTAACGTTGTTTGTTATAATTTTATGCCCGTTGTTGACTGGACCAGAACAAATTTAGATTACCTTTTAGAAAACACGGGCTCGGCACTTAGATTTGATATGGTCGATTTTGTTGCCTACGACTTGTTTATTTTAGAAAGAGCTAATGCAGAAGCAGATTATTCTGACGACTTAAAAGAACAGGCGCATCAATATTATAAAGGAATGAACTCGCAACAAATTGCTTTATTAGAAAGTAATATCATTGCAGGTTTACCTGGCGGGGAAGGCTCATATACTCGTGATTCAATTAAAGCAGCCATTGCCGAATTTATTGAATTAGGTGAAGAAGGCATGAGAGCAAACCTCATTACCTTTTTATCTGAAATTGTGCCAGTTGCTGAATCTGTAGGGTTGAACTTATGTGTTCACCCTGATGATCCACCGTTCTCATTATTTGGTTTACCTCGCGTGGTTTCTACACAAGACGATGTTCGCAAAATATTTAATGCCGTAAATAGTCCTGCAAATGGTTTAACATTATGTGCAGGTTCTTTTGGTGCACGTGAAGATAATAACTTAGTAGAAATGGTGAAAGAATTTGGCCCTAAAATCTATTTTGTTCATTTGCGTAATGTTATTAGAGAAGAGAACGGCTCGTTTTACGAAGCTGAGCATTTAGATGGTGACAATGACATGGTCGGCTTAATTGACGCTTTGTTGACCGAAGAAAAAAGAAGAAAAGCTTCGGGTGAGTCTGCGATTATTCCAATGCGCCCTGATCATGGTCATTTATTGGATGATGAAGCAGGACAGCCTAATGTTAAACCAGGCTATTCATATTTAGGTCGCTTAAAAGGTCTAGCCGAGTTAAGAGGCGTCATACATGCAATTTCACACATTAAGCAGATTCAATAGTAAGGATTAATTGTGATTGAACCTATAAATTTGCACGCTGATCGATTCTTTAGTTCAGATATTATTCAGCGTGATATTGCGAGAAAGCTTTATAATAAAATAAAAGATTTTCCTATTGTGAGCCCTCATGGGCATACAGATCCTAAATGGTTTGCTGAAAATGAATGTTTTTCAAATGCAACTGAGTTACTAATTCAACCCGACCATTATCTTGTAAGAATGCTTTATAGTCAGGGCATTTCAATGTCTGCTTTAGGTTTTGGTAAGGATTGTGAAGAGAAAGAGTTAGATCATAAAAAAATATGGCAAATATTTGCAGATAACTACTTCTTATTTTTAGGTACACCAACCAGAACATGGTTAGATTATGTTTTCGTGAACGTATTTAATATGAGTGAAATGTTATGTGCTGAAAATGCAGGTAATTATTACGACACGATTACCGCTTGCTTACAACAGCCTGAATTTAAGCCTAGAGCCCTTTTTGAACGTTTTAACATTGAAGTTATTGCTACAACTGAATCACCTTTAGATGATTTAAAATATCATCAAAAAATAGTTGATAGTGGCTGGTCAGGCAAAGTTATTACCGCTTTTCGACCAGACAATGTGGTTGATCCTGAATTTGAAGGCTTTGAAGAAAATCTACAGCGCTTATCTGTTATTACAAAAACGAATATTGATACTTTTGAAGGTTATTTAAAAAGCTTACAAGTTTCTCGTGAAAAATTTAAAGCGTTAGGCGCAACATCTACAGATCACGGACATCCAACAGCTCGTACCCTCGATTTGTCTAATGATGAAAAAACAGCGTTATATTTACAGATTAGAAGCCAAAAATTTACATCGCAACAAGCTGATGATTTTCGTGCTCAAATGTTGACCGAAATGGCAACCATGAGTCTTGAAGATGGTTTGGTGATGCAAATTCATCCTGGTGTTTATCGAAATCATAACGACTTTTTATTTGCTCACTATGGTAGAGACAAAGGCGCTGATATTCCTGTGCAATCAGAATATGTGGCAAATTTGCATGCGTTATTGAATAAGTATGGCAATGATAGTCGGTTTGAACTCATCGTTTTTACCTTAGATGAAACAAGTTATTCTCGTGAATTAGCACCATTAGCGGGGCATTATCCTGCATTAAAATTAGGTCCTGCATGGTGGTTTAATGATAGTCCCGAGGGTATGCGAAGATACCGTCAGCAAGTCACTGAAACCGCTGGCTTTTATAACACAGTTGGTTTTAATGATGATACACGTGCATTTTTATCTATTCCTGCACGTCATGATGTTGCACGCCGTATGGATTGCGCCTTTTTAGCCGAAATGGTTTCTGATCATCGTTTAACAGAAAGCCAAGCTGAAAAAATTGCAGTAGATCTTACGTACACGCTTGTTAAAAAGGCTTACCATTTATAATGACTGATTTACTCTCTTTAAAAACACACACTCAAGCTAACGCTAGTGTCATTCCGCTTCAGTATGATTTAAAAAAAACTACTTCGGGTATAGTTCATATAGGTATTGGTGCTTTTCATCGTGCTCATCAAGCGGTGTTTACCGATGATTTAATTGCGACAGGGGAAACACAATGGAAAATTACTGCAGTGAGTTTACGCTCTGCCAATATTCGCAATATTATGCAGCCACAAGATCATTTATATACGATGTTAGAACGTTCTAACGAGAAAGAACGTATTCGTTTGGTGGGCGCAATAGACAAGGTATTAGTTGCACCCGAAAATCCTCAAGCAGTTATTAATGTTATTGCTGATTCATCCACAAAAGTAGTGACCTTAACTGTGACCGAAAAAGGTTATTGCCGCGATAAAAGTGGTCAACAGTTAGATGTTGAAAATGACATTATTAAATCAGACTTAGCTGACTTAAGCGCACCTAAATCTGTTCCTGGTTTTATTGTTGCGGCATGTAAAATACGTCAAAAGCATCAAGAAAAATTAACGATAATTAGTTGTGATAATTTGCCGTCAAACGGTGATATTACTAAAAAAGTTGTTCTACAATTTGCTCAAAAAGTTGATGGTAACTTAGCGTTATGGATTGAAAATAATGTGTCTTTTTGTAATTCAATGGTCGATAGAATAGTACCTGCAACAACGGCAGAAGATATTACTCATACAGCAGAATTATTGGGTTTAGAGGATAAAAGTGTTGTTATTACTGAACCATTTAAACAATGGGTGATAGAAGATAACTTTGTTAATGAACGACCAAGTTGGGATAAAGCGGGCGCCATTTTTGTAAAAGATGTCGCGGCTTTTGAAGAGATGAAATTACGTTTGCTCAATGGTGCACATTCTACGCTTGCTTATATTGGCTTTTTTATGGGTTATGAATATATTCACCAAGCTGTAAACGACGAACATTGTTTAGCCTTTGTTAAAAAGCTTCATCAGCAATTACTCTCAACGTTAGACCCTGTTGACAACATTAATCTACCTGAGTATGCCGCTACAATTTTAGCTCGTTTCGGTAATGAATCTGTTCCTTATAAAACCACGCAAGTGGCTTGCGATGGCTCGCAAAAACTGCCGCAACGTTTGTTAAAGCCGGCTGAAATATTAGCAAGTTCAGGGAATATATCTCAACCTATTGCTTTTGTTGTCGCGTCTTGGTGTCGATTCTTAGAAGGGGTAAACCAACAAGGCGAATCGTTTACAGTCATTGACCCTTTAGCGGATAAGCTTGTTGCTGTAGCTAACCAACATAAAGGTGCTGAAGCATTACAGATAAAACACATAATGATTGAATCTGAAGTATGTTCTTCGGCGCTGTTAGAAAACAACGACTTTATTTATCAAGTGATTAGCTATTTAACGTTAATACATGAAAATGGTATGCGGGGCGCATTAGTTCATTTTAATACCGAAACTGATAAGTAAACGACATGAGACATATTGCTTTAATTTAAGAGCAAAAAAGCTCAGTGCAAAAAAAAAGATGTGACCTTGGTCGCATCTTTTTGTTTGTTATTTTCGAAAATACGAAAAATAAATAATTAAGGTTCTATGGTTTTATTTTGGTAAAAGGGTCGTTATCAAAATAAGTTGCCGCAGAGTTTGTCGCATTTTCAATGTGCTTTTGCAT
>JAQWHO010000332.1 GCA_029249355.1 Thalassotalea sp. | reverse complement strand
CGAGTTATCGTTAATGTTGTCATTTTTTTACCTATTATCATTTATCTGTATTATTTATTTAAATTATTGATTAATTTCTTTAACTGACTAGCTAAAAACGCTAATGATTTAAGGTTTTAGCTAATCAGTAATGCGTTAGAATTCTTCGTTTTGTTGCTCTTGCTTATCTTGGGCTTGTAATAAACTCAATAATTGTTCTTTTAAGTTAGGCGGTACTTTATATATGGTAATACTCTCATTAGCCGCATTATAGATCACGTCTTGTCCAAAGTGACTGCGTTCAAAGCTCAAACTAATACCCGCACCAAAGCCTGAGTATTTGGTAATTTTATTCACAACCGCTTGATCATGCGGAAAAGATTCTTCAATTGGATATGATTGATCTTGGCAAAACTTATAAAAATCTTGCTCGCTGCCTTCTTCACCAATTACATGGCCAAGCTCTTTTATTGATACGTCCTGTGCCGACTCTTTTTGTTCTTTACAATAACTTAATAACTCTTTACGTGTTTTTTGTTTTTCTTGCGCATCTAGTTGATTTACAGAAACAAAGTCTTCGACCGCTTGTACTAATGTTTGAGTTTGCTCTTTCGAGTCTAACCCTTCTTCACAACCTAAAAAATCTAAAAAGAAATCAGAAACTTTTCGTCCTGCACGACCTTTAATAAATGAAATGTACTTATTACCATTGGCGTTTTGTTGATAATCAAATAAATCAATACGTGCCGCTAATTGTAACCTTGTAGTATCTAAATGTTGGTCAGCTGAAATATTTAATTCGCCGTCTACTGAATAATGCTCTGAAATAGGAATGATCGCAGCAAGTAAATATCGCCCACCCATATGTTCATAATGACAAACCACTAAATAACCGGTTTCAGCTAATTCATATTTTTCTAATTCATTTTTTAATAAGTTACCTGCCTGACAGCTAAAATCATGAAAGCCTTGCGATTCTGATAAATAACTTTCCATAATATCAACAAAGCGTGCTTTATCTCCTTCTGCTGGGATTGTAGCAAAATGTCCATAAGCTTTACTGCCTTTGCTGTTATAAATGCCATGCAAAGCATCAACAAAGTTTTCTATTTTATGGGTAACTTCAACAGATTCTGGTCCTAAACGAAGAACCACTTCCCCTGTTTCTTCTTTTTTCGATAAATAATGTAGTGCAATATTAGAAATAATTAAGCTCATAATTAAAGGTCAGTATTATATTGTTAACGCATTTGATAAACTTACAACAAATTATCCAATGCTATTTAAGTAAATTATATGCCTATTGTATCTAAGTATTCGAACGAACGTGTAGAAAAAATTATTCAAGACCTATTAAATGTACTTGTTTCTGAAAAAGTAACGCCAGATCTTGCCTTAATGTGTCTGGGAAATACCGTAACAGACATTATTCATAACGAAGTCCCTGAAAAGCAAAGAGCCGCTATGGTTGAAAATTTTACTAATGCGCTAAAACAGTCTATAAAGTAAAAAGTGAATAAAACCAATATAATAGATAATTCATATTCTGATATTGAATTGATAACATAATAAAAAGAGCATAAAAGCATTCATGGTTTCATTTGGATCTACCACATACAGTAAACGGCTATTACCATTAATAAGTTGGAGTCATTGGTTTACTTTTTTTAATATTATTGCCTCAATATTATTATCTTCGTTATATCTATTTAATGAAGCGAGCCCAGACACCTTACTTGGTAAATTTTATTTAGTGGTGACTTGGATAAGTCATATGAGCTTTTTAACCTTTATTGGTTTTGTTCTACTTATCTTTCCTTTAACGCTAATTTACCCTAAAACTCGTTTTATTAGAGGCTCTGCTTCAGTTGTATTTACATTAGGTTTATTGTTCTTATTGCTCGATGCCTTTATTTATACTCGCCTGGGTTATCACTTAAATGCTTCATCTAGTGATCAAATTATTGCCCTGATACAAACTCAAATAGATCAAAACAGTCGCGTATTTTGGTTTGTCAGTGTGCTTTTGTTTATTTCAATTCTTGTGTTTCAATTGGTTGTGAGTAATTACGCTTGGAAACATTTAAGGCAATTACAAAAAACAATTTTTGCCCGTTTTGTTGTAATGGGATTAGTCACGGCATTTTTTATCAGTCACCTATTACATATTTGGGCTGACGCCAACTTAGAATATGATATTTTAAGGCAAGATACTGTCTTACCTTTGTCTTATCCATCGACAGCAAAAACGCTATTAACAAAATATGGCATGTTCGATAAAGCAGATTATATGGCGCGTAAAACAAGTCCGCTGTCATTTACTGATGTTTTGCCAACTTACCCAACGCTTAACCAACAATGTGCTCAATCAAAAAGTATCACTCAATCCGCTATTTTAGTGTTAACCGATCGACTTCTTAAAAATCAACAAATTGAGCAATTCGCCCAACGTGCAAGCAATAGCAAGTTACAATTATCTAATCATATCGATAACGCGTTACCAAAAGATGCATGGTTCAACCTCTTCTACAGCCTGCCATCTATCTATAAACGCGGTGTTATTGAGCAAGATAAAAAACCTTTACTCTTTTCAGCACTTGAAGCCAATAATTTAAGTACCTCATTAACTATTATTGATGAGAAGAAAGAAAGTAATACAGATTTTCCTGCTCCAATTATGAGTTATACATCACTCTTTGAAGACATCAGTCAGTTAAAAGATATTTCGAGCTTAGTGATTAGCCAACGTCTAAATAAGTTTACTCCTGGCTTACACGTTTTTTATTTTACTGCTGCTGATCATTACCAATATGAACTATTTATTGATGCCCTGTTTCTTTCTCAAAAAAATAAAACCAATAAAGACATTATTTGGATAAGTTCTATCGGCAATAAAAATGAAGAAACAAGTTTAACGATAAAGCCTGCCTTATTTATTTTGCCAAATGAGCAAGAAAAAGAAATTACCCATCTAACTAGCCATATGGATATACAACCAACTTTAATGCAGCATTGGTTAGCGTGCGATATTGCACCATCAACCTACAGCACTGGTAAAGACATTGTTATGGTTAATAACGATCGTGTAATCGCAAACACAATGGACAAAGGTATGATGGTGTTTAATAAAGACAAGTCTGTTTTTATCGACCAAAACGGTAACTTTCAAAGTTACTCACGAGAGCTAGAGTCTCCGATTATGGTCAGTGCAGATTTTCCGTTAATGATTGATGGGGTTCATTTTATTAAAAGCTTTGCCTTGCAACAAAAATCGTTGAATTAATAAGCTAACAACCAAATAGGTAAAGTTTTATCTTGGCATTAAATTATTAAATCATTAATATACTAAAAGTAAACTTAGTATCCCTCATCAAGTTTACCTTTCTTTAAAACATACATTCGGGGTGTAGCGCAGCTTGGTAGCGCGTGCGTCTGGGGGACGTGAGGTCACAAGTTCGAATCTTGTCACTCCGACCATGTTTATCAAAAAACAGTTACTTAATAGTAATGTGTTAGTAAGTTACAGCCTATTAAGAATGTATTGATTCTCTCAAAATGTTAAAGGTTTCTTAATATAAGATTTTTTATGATAAATAAACTACATAACAATTTAAAATAGATTTTATTGTTATAACAACTATAGTTGTTAAGTATTCAATAAACCACGGTATTTAACTCTCTAAGGTTTTAACTTTTAATGTCACAACCTCTTATGTTGCAACGCAAAATTAAACAAAAGATTCTACTGGCGATTTCATTAGTAACCATACTCATTAGTGTCTCTTTTATTTTCTTAACACAACTCTCCAATGACCAAGATGAACTGGCTGAGGTTATAGATATTGCGGGCAGTCAAAGAATGTATTCTCAAAAGCTCGCCTTATATGCACATCGATATTATAGAGCAATGAAATTAGGCGTTATTGATAACGAATCAAGAGATAACATGTTAACTTCAGCGGCTAAATTTGCTAGCAATCAAGTTTACCTAAGTGATTTCGTTAATCAGCATTATGAGCAACTGCCCTTAACTATTTCAAACACTTACTTTTCCAACCCAACCAATTTAAATAACAAGATCACCATTTATGTCAACGCAGCGACCGAGCTTAGTCAAACGACGGATGTTGATGCTGCTTATGAAGTCATTAAAAAGCAATTCGATGCGATGTTGGTGGAGCAATTATTAAGTGATCTTAGCCGCGTAGTCCAATTATTTAAGCAGGATGCTTTTAGTGATAAAACCCAGTATCATTTTTATGTAGGGGTAACTTGGGCAGCTGTTATCACTATGCTTTACTTGATATATCGTTTTGTTTTTCACCCTATGCAATTACATATTAGCCAAGCCTATCTAGCGTTATTGAAGAGTAAAAATTTAAATGATGATTATAAACTGGCTATGAATAAGCATGCCATTGTTTTTAGGGTTAATCTACAAGGCAATTTCACATATATAAATAATAGATTTAGTGAGTTTTATGGTGTTAAAGATGATGACATTATTGGTAAGAAAGTATTTACTATTTGTGGTGATAGTTACACTCAAAAAGATTATGAAAATATTTTCAAAGTTTGCGTTGTTGATGATTACTGGCATGGCGAGTCATTAAATAAAATTAAAGATGGTCGTGAACTTTGGCTTAATACCACCATTGTTCCCCTGAAAAATACCAATAGACGTATCGACTCTTTTATTGTGATACAAAATGATATTAGCGGCATAAAACAAACTGAATTGGCGTTAAATGAACTTCATCAAATAACCTCTGATCTCGAACTCGATTCTGACGCTAAAATTAACAAATTGCTTCAATTAGGCTGCCAAATTTTTAATTTACCCATTGCCATTGTCAGTAAAATTGAACCGCCAGAATATCGAATAACTCACTGTAAATCTCTTGCTCAAGATATATCTCCTGGCGA
>JAQWHO010000331.1 GCA_029249355.1 Thalassotalea sp. | reverse complement strand
CAGCAATCACTTTTTCTTTATTGGCTGGTGCAAGCTTTACCAGTTCAGCAATGGACAAATATGTTGAGCAATCGTTAATTGAAGTATGCAAGGCGTCAACAACGAATAGCACGCTAAAATTCAACAAAACAATGAAGTCATTCCATTTAAATAACAAAGCCGTGGCAAATAAAGTTATGTGTAATGGTGATGACATAACGGATTTTGCTAGAAGCCATGGTTCATACAAAGTAGCAGCTAAGCTAGAAAAAAGCCTTAATGGTGATGTAAGTATTACTGATGTGGCGGCACTGAGTAAAATCAATGTAAATTTTGTTGAATAATATCAACAAAATTATGGATAATATTTATCATAATTCGGTTAAGTCAATAAGAATTAAGGAAAATTACATTAAATGAAGTTTAAGCGATAACAGCATAGCAATTTGAAGTGAATATTTTCAATTGCTTGCTGTTTGCTGTTTGCTTAAAGCAATAGGTATTAAAAAGCTGAATTGAGCCATTGAGCCAATTCATTTGGCTTTTCTAATGGCAGCATATGACCGGAATTTTCAATAACTGATAACTTCATATTCTTATCAAGCAATTGCATATTGATTAATGCTTCTACTGACACTAAATGATCATTTTTTCCTACACAAAAATGTTTATTAAGCGGTAAAAGGCCTAATTCTCTAAATATATCTTCTCGTTTTGTTGTTGTTAATAATTGATGCGTTAATACCTCAGTTCCTAAAGATTCATCCATGTCTTTAATCAATAGAATAATGTCTTGCCGTTTTTGAGCACTTTCATCTAATAACGTTAAAATTCTTTTTTTAGATATTCCTGAATAGCCATTTCGCTTTATCCATGAAACTGCACGAGAACGTTCTTTAATCTCTTTATCGGGTAATGCGCACGGCATATTTGAGACAACGAATAAATTAGCGATTACTTCTGGGTACTTCAAAGTAAATGCAGAGGCTAAATATCCGCCTAATGAAAACCCCAACAAGTTAACTTTTTCGTGGGGTAATTGTTGCTTTATATCATCAATAATTTCATCAATGGTTGCTTTTTGAGAAATGGTGATAAAGTGTAAATCAAAATAATTGGGGCTCAATAATTCCAGAGCAGCAATAAATGAATCCCAAAGACGATTGTCACACATTGTCCCTGGTAATAAATAAAGCGATTGTCGTGTATTCAAAAGGTTAACCTAAAGTTGATAAATGAAAATACATAACAAAATCATTGTAAATACTTATTAAATATTTGCACATTCACCCACTCGCCTTCTGCTACTTTTCCTTGTTCAGCGGGTAAAACAATATAACAATTAGCTGCCGCCATACTGGTTAAAATTCCAGAGCCTTGACTGCCAGTTGATGTTACTAATAACTCACCATTCTCAGCATTTTTAATTATACCGCGTTGAAAATCCATTCTCCCCGGTGATTTTTTTAAAACCGTTGTCGTTTTTGCTGGAATAAATAAAGGTTTGTTATAAGCGCAATTCTGCATTTTTAACAAAGCTGGTAAGGCTAATTGATGCGTAGTAACTAACGCTGAAACAGGGTTGCCCGGTAAACCAAAAAAGTATGAATTAGGCAATGTACCAAAAGCAAAAGGCTTACCCGGTTTCATCGCTATTTTCCAAAACTCAATTTCACCTAAATCTTCAAGTACGCTTTTGGTATAATCGGCATCTCCAACAGAAACCCCGCCTGAAGATATCACCACATCAGCTAGCTCATCGGCTTTTTTAAAGGCATTTGAAATGCTTAACTCAACATCTTCAATAATACCAAAATTAATAATTTCAGCACCGAGTTTGGTTAAAATTGCTGTTAAAAATTGGCTGTTACTCTCATAAATATCACCTTTATTAAGTGATTGCCCTGGTTTTTTAAGCTCATCACCTGTAGAAATTAATGCGACTTTAAGTTTGCGATAAACATTTATTTCATTAATACCTAATGAAGATAAAACGCCGATATCAATAGCCGTGAGTTCTCGTCCTGAATGAAATACAGTTTGTTCAATAGCAATATCTTCACCCATTTTACGGACATTATCGGCGAATTTTCTTGCTGATAAAAAAGTAATACTATCGCCATCAGTTTGACAGTTTTCTTGCATTTCCACGGTATCACAATCATTGGGAACTTTTGCCCCCGTCATAATACGTACACATTCTCCTAATTTACATTCACCAGTAAAAGGCGCGCCTGCCATAGAACGACCAATTAGTTTTAACGGTTGTTTTAAGGCTAAACTTTGGTGCTGGAATGCATATCCATCCATTGCCGAATTATCATTTGGCGGCACATTAACAGGGCTTTTAACTTCCTGCGCTAAAATTCTACCTAAGGCATTATCTAATGTGACTTGCTCAATATCAGTGATCGGCTTGATCACATTTAACATATTTTCTAACGCTTGCTCAAAAGGAAGAAGGCCTGGAGCCGAACAACAATCAATCATTTATATTTACCTTAATGTTTTTTGAAACTGTTATTTTTAATACTGCTATTCTCTAATAATTCAAACAGAACCACTACACTATTGAACCGTTATTTTTTGATACAAATCAAATGAACTAATCATCAATTAGCCTATGATCAACTAATAACTGTGATATATTATATGGATTATTCGCCGAGCTTCTATTGCTAACTTTGTTTTATTTTCATAAAAACAAATATGTGGTTTTAGCCGTGATTATTTATTAATCGCCAGGGTTAATATGGAAACATATTAGCCTCCCTACATTTGGAAAGGTGGAATGTTAACTGACAATTTTGGTCGTAAGTTTTATTACTTACGCCTCTCTATTACTGACGTCTGTAATTTTCGTTGTGACTATTGTTTACCCGATGGTTATCAATGCGATCACGACCGTAGTTTTTTATCACTTGATGAAATTAAACGAGTGGCTAAAGCTTTTGGTCAATTAGGCACTGAAAAAATTCGCATCACAGGTGGAGAGCCTTCTTTAAGAAAAGATCTTCCTGAGATCATTGCTGCCTGCAAACAAACTGAAAACATCAAACAAGTCGCTTTAACCTCAAACGGTTATAAATTACCTGAGCATATTAATCATTGGTTAGATGCAGGATTAGACTCACTAAACATCAGTATTGATAGTTTAGATCCGCGACATTTTCATTCAATCACAGGCCATAATAAATTACCGCATATTTTAAAAGGTGTTGATATGGCACTGGCGAGCGGTAAAACATCGGTCAAAATCAATACCGTTTTAATGAGAGAATATAATGGCTACGACATTAAAACGTATTTAGATTGGATAAAAGACACGCCGGTGACTTTGCGCTTTATTGAATTAATGCAAACCGGTGATAATCAAGCCTTTTTTGAAAAGCAGCATGTGCAAGGTTCTCGAATTAAGCAGAACTTGATCCTTGATGGTTGGTTGCCTTCAATTCGCGATAAATCATCAGGCCCTGCTCAAGAGTTTTATCATCCTGATTATCAAGGTAAAATCGGCTTGATCATGCCTTACAGTAAAGATTTTTGTAATACTTGTAATCGTCTAAGGATCAGTTCTTTAGGTAAATTGCATATGTGCCTATTTACTGAAGAAGGATTATCATTAAAAGAGTATTTACAGCAAGATGATGTCGAACCGCTTAAGCAACAAATTGTCGCAATGTTGAGTGATAAAAAAGCCACCCATTTTCTGCATGATAACTTAACGGGCGCCACCAAAAACTTAGCAATGTTAGGTGGTTAGCACATGACTATCAGAGAAAAGTCATCATATAATCAAAGCTGCCTTGGTGTGGTATTAACGGGCGGTTTATCTTCTCGTATGGGAACCGACAAAGCTTTGCTTAATCGACATGCCGATATAAATACCGATACAAGTGCTAATTCCAGTGCAACCCACGAAAACATGTTGTCATTCAGCACTCAGCAGCTTAAAAACATCGGTTTAGATGATGTAATTATTAGTGGCAAAAAACATGGCTTAGCAGATGAGTTTGAAAACTTAGGGCCGATGGGCGGAATTTATACCATTTTCAAAAAATATCACCCGAAAGCGATGCTTATATTACCAGTTGATTTACCTTTAATTGACAATGAGTCATTAAAACAACTTAAGCGTGTTGGTGAATTATCTCAACAAGCTTGTTTTTATCATGACAATTATCTCCCTTTATATTTACCTATTACCGCATTTGTAGAACAATTTTTTGAGCAAGCGTTTATACCATTTAAACAAGCAATGTCGTCGATAAATAGTTCTCCTGTAAAAGGTCCTTCAATTAAAGCGCTACTGGCACAAACACCACACAAAGGTTTAAAGCCAACAAGTACACAATCATTGTTTAATGCCAATACGCCTGAACAATGGCAACAAGCTCAACAAAAATTTCAGCAACAAGTTCAACATCCAATTCTGCATAACAGGAAAAACCATGTCTAGTTCTAATAATACCCACGGCGCTAACGCTTTTGTTCCTCTTAATATAGCCGTTCTAACAGTTTCAGATACCCGTGATGAATCTAATGACACATCAGGGCAATTATTAGCTGAACGAGTGACAACTTCCGGTCATCAACTTGCAGATAAAGCCATAGTTAAAGACGATATTTATCAATTACGCGCCATTGTTTCAAAATGGATTGCCGATGAAAATATCAATGCAATTATTAGCACTGGCGGTACAGGCTTTACTTTACGTGATAATACGCCTGAAGCTTTGTTACCACTTTTCGATAAAAATGTTGAAGGATTTGGTGAAATATTTAGAGCTATTTCATTAGATGAAATTGGCACTTCAACTATTCAATCTCGCGCATTTGGCGGCATTGCTAATCAAACTGTTATTTTATGCGTACCTGGCTCAACGAATGCGTGTAGAACTGCCTGGGATAAGTTAATCAAAGAGCAATTAGACGCTAGCCATCGCCCCTGCAATTTTGTTCCTCATTTAAACATCAACGCTGAACAATGTGAGACAAGAAGCTAATGACTGAACAACAAAGCAAAGTTGCATTAAGCCACGTTAATCAACAAGGTGAAGCAAATATGGTTGATGTCACTGAGAAATCGATGACATCTCGAACGGCAACCGCTGTTGGTTATATTAAAATGACGCCAGAAACACTTGCCTTGATTAACCAAGGTGACAATAAAAAAGGTGATGTTTTTGCTGTTGCTCGCATTGCCGGTATTCAAGCCGCTAAAAAATGCAGTGACTTAATTCCGTTATGTCATCCATTAATGCTCACAAAAGTAAAAGTCGACTTTGAAATTGATGAACAACAAAGCCAAATAAAAGTTACCAGTTTATGTCGGTTAACCGGGCAAACTGGTGTTGAAATGGAAGCATTAACGGCTGTTTCAGTAGCTTGTCTAACACTATTTGATATGTGTAAAGCGGCTGATCCTGCCATGGAAATTTTTGGTATTAAAGTATTAACTAAAGAAGGTGGTAAATCAGGAAATTGGCAAGCGTAACCTTTTTACCTAGTAAAATAAACTTACGCTTACACGTTCTGGTAGAATGAGAGTCTTATGATAAAAGTATTATTTTTTGCCGCATTACGCGAACAACTTAACAGTGAAGAAATTTCTCTACCACTAGATAAAATGGTTACTGTTGAACACGTTATTGAATCTTTAGTCACAAAAAATCCTGACTGGAAAACTGCCTTTAGTCACACTTTACTGTGTGCCATTAACCAAGAAATGGTTACCAAAAACCATACCGTTAAATCAGGTGATGAAGTTGCATTTTTCCCGCCGGTAACGGGCGGTTAAAATATGATTTCTGTAAATAAAAACGCTGCAAATAACAATACGGTAAAAATTGCTATTCAAACGGCTGATTTTAATTTAGCTGATGAAGTTGATTTATTAGAAAATAATAACGATGACGATGGCGCAGTCGCCACTTTTAGCGGTAGAGTAAGAAACAATAATTTAGGTAAAAGTGTTAGTGGCTTATTCCTTGAACACTACCCTGGCATGACAGAGAAGTCTCTCGAAAAAATTATCGAACAAGCCCAAGCGCAATGGAACATAGGACGAGTAACTGTAATTCACCGTATTGGTCAATTATTAGTGGGCGATCAAATTGTTTTTGTTGGCGTCACCAGTAAACACCGCCAAGATGCCTTCGCTGCATGTGAATTCATCATGGATTATTTAAAAGTAAAAGCCCCTTTTTGGAAAAAAGAGTTAAGTGAAGGTGTCGAAAGCTGGTTAGATGCAAGACAAAGTGATGAAGAAAAAGCACAACAATGGCAATCTTAGCAGCTGATGAGTATTAAATTTTTTTCAATAATCACTCTGCTTTTTCTCAGCGTATTAAGTTCGTTTACGGTGATTGGAAAAGTCCCATTGAAAGAGCAAGCTAACACGCTGAACATTGCTGTATCATCAAATTTTTCCCACATATTAAAAAAACTTCTCCCACAATTTGAAAAAAACACCAGCATTAAAACACAGGTTTTCATTGGTTCTACGGGTAATTTATTTCAACAAATTTACCATGGTGCGCCATACGATATTTTTATCGCGGCAGATAAATTAAGACCTCAGCGACTTATAGAGGCAAATATTGCCTTAGAAAACACCTTAAAAACTTATGCTTTTGGCACGGTTTCGTTTTGGTCAGCACATTGGAAAACATCAAAAAAATCACCTGAAAACCTACCAACGTTCGAAAGCCTAATTCAACTTATTAAAGATAAAAAGGTGAAACTTGCCATTGCCAATCCTAATATTGCTCCGTATGGATTAGCAGCTAAACAAGTGATTGAAAGTAATAAACTCTGGCATATAATAGAAAAAAATCAGCTCATCACAGGCAGCAATATTAATCAAACATTTCAACAAGTAAGAAGTGGTGCCGTACCTTTAGGTATTGTTGCTGACAGTCAATTAAAAGTGAATGATTTAACCGGTGTAACTATTCCAAAAGAATATTACCAACCGATTGAGCAACAATTAGTCCTTATATCTGCCAGTAAAAATACCCAACAAGCGCAATTGCTCAGCCAGTATTTGTTATCTGATGATAGTCAAAATATTATAAAAACATTAGGTTATGAATCAGCTTCAAAATATATCCACAATGGCACATTAATAAATGGCAGTAGTAGAAATGACTGAATTTTCTGATGATAGTTTAGCGCTCATCACTACTCTTAAGATGGCAGGATTGACCACTTTTTTCTTGATGCTGATCGGCACACCTTTAGCGTGGTTTTTAGCAAAAATGCAAAGTCGCGGTAAAGTATTTATTGAAGCTATCGTCGCGCTTCCACTAGTGTTACCGCCAACCGTTTTAGGCTTTTATTTGCTTATTGCTTTTTCTCCGCAATACCTTCCAGGGCAATTGTGGCAAGAGGTTACAGGGCAACAATTAGCATTTAGTTTTAGTGCGTTAGTTATTGGCTCTATTTTCTATTCACTGCCTTTTGTGGTTCAACCCTTACAAAAAGCATTTGAACAATTAGGCACCGACTATTTAGAAGCGGGCGCAATGCTAAACGCTGGACCATTAGATCGTTTTTTCACCCTTGTATTCCCGATGACAAAAGCTAGTTTTATTACCGCAGCAAGTTTAGGCTTTGCTCATACGGTGGGTGAATTTGGTGTGGTATTAATGATTGGTGGCAACATTCCTGGCGAAACACGTGTGCTATCCATTGCGTTATTTGATCATGTTGAGGCGTTTAATTATACGCAAGCACATACTTTAGCGATCAGTTTAGTAATTGCCTCTTTAGTCTTATTATCCGCAATTTATTTACTTAATCATCGACCGATTTTTCAACCTAACTCTCAACATAATTTCCAAGGTAATTCTCGATCTAAGCATCTGCCTCAAAAATCAGGTAATAATGGCAAGGTGACTTAATGATGAATAAGCTTACGCTCAACATTGAGTCAGACTGTAATCAGTTTTCATTGGCTATTGATCAATGCTTATCTTTTTCAGGTATTGTTGGTGTTTTTGGCCACTCAGGCTCAGGGAAAACTACCCTACTTAGAGCTATTGCCGGATTAAATCAGCAAACTACCGGATCGATTGTTTTTAACGATCACGTTTTACTAGATAGTAATAACAACAAGAATTTAAAAGCTGAAAATCGTAATATTTCAATGGTCTTTCAAGAGCCGAGATTATTTCCTCATTTAAACGTTGAGCAGAATTTAGACTTTGCGATTAAACGTTGCCAACACTCGCAATTAAATAAGAAGGATATTATTGAATTAACCAATATTACTTCAATGCTTGATAAAAATATCACTCAACTTTCGGGTGGTGAACAGCAAAAAGTGGCGCTGGCACGAGCAATATTATCTGAGCCTAAATTATTATTATTAGATGAACCATTAAGTGCCTTAGACAGAAAAAGTAAAAAAGAGCTCATAAGTTTACTTAAAACAGTAAATAAAAAACTTAACTTACCGATGATTTACGTTAGCCACAGTAGTGAAGAATTACAGCAACTCGCTGAACAGTTAGTGGTTATCGAGCAAGGAAAAATTATTGAAGTCGGTAACGTCCATCAAGTTTTTCATCAACTAAATACTACACAGCTCATCAAGCAGCAAACGAGCTTAGCGGTCACTGTTGAAGAAATAAATGAACGACATGGTTTAGTAAAATTAGGTCTTGCTGAGCAGCATATTTTTATGTCGTTAGCACAATTAGCCGATGACGATAAAGAATTGATAACTCAATTATCATCTTTACGATGTTATATATTTGCCAGTGATATCAGTATTACGACAATAGAGCCGACAAACAGCTCAATCGTTAATCAACTTGAAGCGAAAATAATAAAAATTAACCAAGATCGCTCACAAGTGCTTATTACGTTGCAATGCCAGCAGCAGGAATTTTTTGCCAGTATTTCATCTTATTCATTGGATAAGTTAGCATTATCAATTAACCAAAATGTTTATATTCAATTTAAGGCAAGCGCAGTGCGCACATTAACTATTTAATAAGTTACATTTATTAACAGAGAGTCACCTTCTTTAATAACCAACGAGAAAAATTTTGCTTACATCACAAGAACAACTTAGATACAGCCGACAAATTATGCTTAAGCATATTGGCGAAGATGGCCAATTAAAATTACGCAATGCCAGTGTCCTTATTGTAGGTATGGGTGGTTTGGGTAACCCTGTCAGTATGTGTTTAACGGCTGCGGGCGTAGGTAAAATAATTATTACCGATGGTGATACAGTTGATATAACTAACTTACAAAGACAAGTTTTATTTAGTGAACAAGATATAAAACAAAATAAAGCAGATTGTGCTGCCGAAAAACTCATTCAAAATAATGCGGATATTAATATTGAAGTTGTTGATGAAATGCTCGACGAAGAACTTGGGCAATTTTATATACCGCAAGTTGATGTTGTGATCGACTGCAGTGACAATATCGCGACACGGTATTTGGTCAATAAAATTTGTATTGAACATAAAAAGCCCTTTGTTGTTGGCGCTGCCACAGGTTTTGATGGGCAGCAATTAGTGATTGATCCAAGAAAAGATGACTCAGCATGTTATCAATGTTTATTTCCAACTAGCGAAAAGGCGCCCGAAAATAATTGTCAAACCGTTGGCATTTTAGGTCCTGTTTTAGCCATTATTGCAGGCATGCAAGCACTGCAAACTATTAAATTGTTAACTGGTATCAAGGTAAAAGATAATCAGTTAAATATATATGATGGTTTACATAACCAATGGCAGCAATTCAACATTTCTCGTCAAGAAAGCTGTCCTATTTGTAATAAAATTTAGAGTCAATAACTTCACTAGCTTTATAAAGAGTTGCTATAAAAAATAGCGATAAGAAACGCATAAAAAAGCCCTCAACATTGAGGGCTCGACAGTGTATTTTTATCGATTTAATTAGCGTAATTAAAGATAAAATTTATTTAAATAATCCAGAATGTCGGTCAGTAACGGCTTCTCGCCAGCCTCCTAACCACTCAGATTTTGCATCGGTATTTTGATAAGGGCAATTTTCTTTATTCTTACCTGAAAGGCCTGCTTGGTAACCATTTGAATGTGCTCTACCTAAACGATCTCTTTTTTGTCTTCTCATATACGAGTCTCCATAACCATCTGATAACTATAATTTTATTTTATATTTTATCGTCAGTAATTAATTGCAGCTGACACTTTATTTAAGAACATTTATTTTTTGAAAGCAAGTATGAAATGGTCATAAAACCGTCAAACTTTTGAAACTTTCACAAGATAAGTAGCGGTTATTTTTTAAACAATAGAGAAGTGTTTGAAAAACAATTTGTTATTAAATTTGAAATAGATCTAAAGTTAATAAAAACTATTTTTATATAATAAATTCATTTAAAAAATATCGATAAAATATCAGCATTAGCTTTTTAATAATGGCTCTAACATTTTTTCTAAACCATTTAGTTTTATCTCATACATTAATGCTAATTGTTCACCTAATTTCCCCTCAGGAAAACCTTTACCATGAAACCAAACTAAATAAGGTTCCGGCAATTGCAGTAATTTTCGTCCCGCATATTTTCCAAAAGGCATAACTTGATTAACCGCGTTAATAAGTGACTGTTGATCTGAAACCATATAATCCTAACTTTATTCAAAATTAATGTTGAAATGTACTAAAAACATTCTGATATTACTATTGCTGACACAAGAATAAAGTCATTCCAAGAAAAATACTGACATAAATTTGTCATATCCTCCGCCTATAATTCACTCAAAATTTATACTATCAAGTTTCAAATAGGGACGTTTAATGTCAATTGTACGAAAAAGAAGTGCAGCAAATAAAGCTTATATTCCTGTAACTAATCGAGACAACCAGTACATTCTTGCCGAATTTCAAATGACGGATGAATTACTCAAAAAAGTTTACCCTGATTTTTCTGAAAATAGTAAACAACCGTATTTTCAATTTTATCAAAACTTATCGCAATTACTTTTCACCTTAAGCAATGATTTCAAGGTAAAAAGTAGTGTTTTTGTTGCTAACGATAAATTAGTAAGAGTGCGCTATAGCCAAGAAATGCACCAATGGCAAACCAGCCAACAAATGCTTTTTTATTATGATCCGCAAGTACATGAGTTACAGAATTCATTTTTTGACGCCAACGTTAAAGCTAAAAAAATAACCCTGCTATTTTTGGCGTCAGGTGATGATATAAGAATTAATGCGGCAAACTTTCACCAAAGAGTTGAACATTTATTAAAGTGTTATTGTCAGCAACTATCCCTTAAAGAAGGTGATATTCGAGTGCGAGATCACCAACACATTACCTATGATATTTTTGCAAAAAATAAAGGCTGTACTAGTTCGGTAGCGCATAAACTTCGTAATATTGAGCAACGTTATCAAAGCCAAGGCGTTAACTTACCGGAAAATAATTCCGCAATAACGTATGCCGTTATCAACCTAACGATTAATAATCGTATATTAAATATGGTTGATATAGATCCCACATCAAACGATCCTTACAACCCGTTATACACCTATTTAACCGATACATTTTCATTAATCGCAAAAAGGTTTAATTTAAATAATGGTGCGCTAATCGCTAATGGTTTAGTGCCAATAGTTCGATATAGCTTGCATGAGATAGTGTCCCGCGTAGGCGAACTACAAATGTTAGGATACAACCCCGAACAAAGCCCTTGTGGGTTAGTCAGTAAATGGCAAGCTGATCAACTTGTTGATAATGTACAATTTATATTTGTTGCTACAAAACATGATTGTCCTGACAACCGTTACGGACGCTTTTTAAACCAAATAGAGCAAGCGATGCGTTTATTGGCAGCTGAACTTGAAATGCCAAGCAATAAAGAAGAATTTATCATTCGGTTTCACCAACACCTAGCTTACAATATATAAATTGGTTTACCGATGTAATAATGGATCTTTGCATCGGTTTTACTTTTTCTGCTATTAAAACCATTCTTCTAAAATTAACATAGACCTCTAAGTGACAATTTATTATATTGCCCATTCATTTTTCAAGCAGATATCATGATGACAATCATGGTGAATTTTACTTAAAAGGCTTTTCCGTATGAACTCAGAAGAAATTACCTTAGGTGGCGGCTGTTTTTGGTGTATCGAAAATATTTTTTCAAGGGTCAAAGGCATATCAAAAGTCACCAGTGGCTATGCCAATGGCGATGTAGAAAACCCAAGCTATGAAGCAGTTTGCTCTGGCACAACCAATCATGCCGAAGTAGTAAAAGTTGTATTTGATCCTGCGCTTGTCTCATTCGAAACAATTTTAGACGTATTTTTTGCCATTCATGATCCTACAACAATTAATCGCCAAGGGAATGATATTGGTAGTCAGTATCGATCCATTATTGTTGTTGAAAATGACGAGCAGAAAATAGAAGCGGAAAGAAAAATCAGTGAATTAAATAACGCTAACGCCTTCGATGATAAAATTGTCACTATCGTTGAAGCGCAGAAAAATTATTATGCTGCAGAAGACTATCATCAAGATTATTATAACAACAACGCTGATAATCAATATTGTCAGTTAGTTGTCGCTAAAAAAATACAAAAGTTTTTGAGCAACTTTTCACACTTATTAAAAGATTGATAGCTAAAGTTAGGTTCACTTCTTTATTAACATTGATAATTTTCACAAAACAAAAAAAGTGCTTAAGCAATAAACTTAAGCACTTTTCAACTTGATTCAACTTGATTCAGCTATCAAAAATAAGTCATTAACTAGAACGAATAAATTAAAATGTGTAGTTAATACTTACCGATAAGTTACGCCCCGTTTCTGTGAATTTATTTAATTCAACACCTTCTTCAGCGCCCGAAAGTTTGTAATGTTGCACATATTCTTTATCAAAAAGATTACCGACGCGCATATTAACTTTCAAATTCTCACCCACGTTATAATAAGCAATCACATCAAGCGCACCAAAACCAGCGGTTTTATGGCTACCTTCATTCACTTTATTCATAGAATTAGCCCAACGTAATATACTATCAATACCCCAGTTCTCATCATCGTACGCTATACCTGCTATCCCTGAGAACGGGCTTATGTTAGCAATATAATTACCGGTGTCATCATTTTCGCCATCCATATAAGACGCATTACCGTACAAACTCCAGTTATCGCCAATGTAATAAGTTACACCTAACTCAGCTCCTTCAATAGTGACGCTCTCAATATTCTCATATTGAAAAACTTGTACCGGACCAAAGACGCCACTTTCAGTACCAATTAATGAGGTACTAATAAAGTCGTCATATTTGTTATGAAAAATAGCCGAAGTAAAAGCAAAGTTTCCGATATGACCACGTAAGCCAATTTCAAAAGAATCACTTGTTTCCGGATCTAAATGATCTGTTGGTACAACCATGTAACCGGCCATCACATTATTGTGATCAATATAAGCAAGATCATAAGGCGGCACTTTAAAGCCTTGAGCAAATTGTCCATAAGCTGAAAGTCTCGGATTAAATTTATAGACCGCACCTAAACTTGGTGAAAGCTGATGTTCATCAATTGCTTGAAACTGCGTAGCGCCTTCATCTGTTGAGTTCTTTGGATCCATATCGTAATAATCAAAACGCACGCCTGGCGTTACCGTAAGCTTACCTAACTCGATAACATCATTAATAAAAATACCTGCACGTAAGGTATCATTTTCAGGAAATTTACTACTGTGAGTATCACGGTCTACTTCCCCATTTTTTAAGCGATATTCATGAACAGTTCGTAAGCTATTTGTTGATTCAATATCAACTCCAAAGCCGAATGTATGATTTACGTCATCAAAGGTAACTTGTTTTGAAACATTAGATAAAAAGCCGATAGTTTCTTGTTGGTATTTTGAATATTGAGCAATATTTCTATAAGAGTCAGGTCCGTAAGGAGAGTCTTTTACTTCGACTTCAAAATACTCTTCATCATTTTGTAACGTATTATTGTGATACAAAGCAACATTTAGAATGTCGTACCATGAATTTGTACGTTCACTGTGATATGAAAGTTTGAAGGAAGTATTTTCTTGCTCTGCTTTTGTGTACTCATTTAAAACACTGTAACCAGGAAGTGTGCGAAAGTTGTTCCCATAAATAGCATAAGGGCTATCTACATCTTGCTGCCATAAATCAGCGGTAAATTTCAATTTGTCGTTTGCTGAAAAATTGTAGACACCTTTATAAAAGATATCGTAAGACTCAACGTCGACAGGGTTTAAGTCGTCATTAAAATTTTGCGTTTCATTACCTTCACGATAAGTAACAGATAACAATTGTTCAAATTTTCCTAACGAATTTGCACCTGTAAAACCAATATACTTCTGACTACTAGCGCCAGCGTAACCCGTATTCAAATTTAAATAACCATCTTCACCTTGAAGTAAATCAGAAGGATCTTTTGTAGTAAAAATAACAACACCACCAATAGCGTCAGAGCCATATAAACTAGACGCTGCACTTTTAGACACTTCAACTTGTTTTAAAATACTCGTTTCAACAAAGCCACGGCCAACAACATCATTTTGCCCGTTTGCACCGTAACCTTCATTCATACGCATGCCATCTTTGATCATTAATACGCGATCACCGCCCATACCACGCACGACAATATTTTGAGCTTCGCCGCTGCCGCCAACAACAGTGACGCCGGGTTCATATTTAAATAAATCGTTCATGTCAGTAACAACTTGCTTTTGCATATCTTCATTGGTCATTACTGAAATACTACCCGCCACATCACCCAAGTTTTGTTCTGATTTATTACCAGAAACCACAATAGTTTCAATATT
>JAQWHO010000330.1 GCA_029249355.1 Thalassotalea sp. | reverse complement strand
AGCTACTTTTTCGATGGTATCAACATTGTTATGTAAAAAGTAAACCTGACCACCACGTAAAATTTCGCGCAAGATTGATTCTCGAATTAAGGCGTCATCACGTTGTCGAACAAAGGTTTTAACGGCTAAACGTTTCGCTGGCGGCGTTGCTATTATTGATAAATCTCTCATGCCGCCCATTGCCATATTTAGTGTTCTTGGAATTGGCGTTGCGGTAAGCGTTAAAATATCAACATTTGAACGAAGCTTTTTAATTTTTTCTTTTTGCTTAACACCAAACCTATGCTCTTCATCAATAATCAATAAGCCGAGATCGTGATATTTAATACTGTTTTGTAAAAGCTTGTGCGTACCAATTAAAATATCAATATGCCCTGACTCTACTTTGGCGATCACTTCGTTTTGCTGTTTTGTTGTTTTAAAACGCGATAAAACTTCGACTGATATTGGCCAGTTCGCAAATCGATCTTTAAAGTTTTCATAATGCTGCTGAGCAAGTAGGGTGGTTGGTACTAAAATAGCGACTTGTTTACTGTCGTTTACGGCAACAAAAGCGGCGCGCATTGCCACTTCAGTTTTACCAAAGCCAACATCACCACACACTAGTCTGTCCATCGTTTTATCAGAAAGCATATCGCTGACTACTGCGTTAATGGCTTGTTCTTGATCGTGTGTTTCTTCAAAACCAAAACTGTCAGAAAACGCAATGTAATCATCTTTATTACGCGTAAATTGATAACCTTTGTTATTTGCTCTTTTAGCATAAATATCAAGCAGTTCTGCGGCAACATCTTTTACTTTTTCAGCGGCTTTTCTTTTCGCTTTTGTCCAAGAGTCGTTACCTAATTTATGTAATGGCGCATGCTCTGCATCAGTACCAGAATAACGGCTGATTAAATGCAGTGAAGCTACCGGCACATATAATTTAGATTCACCGGCATAAGTTAACGTTAAAAACTCAGTGGTAATGCCGCCATTTTCAATGGTTTGTAATCCCATATAGCGACCAATACCATGTTCAATATGCACAACCGGCTGACCAATAGAAAGCTCCGCTAAGTTTTTAAATATCGCATCAGCTTGGGTGTCTTGTTGCTTTTTGCGGCGTCGGTCTTGGCGAATTCTATCGCCTAATAATTCAGACTCAGTGATCAGTGCAATCGCATTTTTTAGCGATGCACCTTTGCTTTGAAAAATAAAACCTGCGGATAAAGCATTAACCGTGATGCCAAATTTATCATCGGAGTTGATAAAGTCTTCAATAGTTTTAAATTGCTGAGGCACCAATTGATTACGTTTTAATAATTCTAAAACACTTTCACGTCGGCCTTGGCTTTCTGCGACAAACAGTATCTTGCTCGGTGATTTCTTATCAGCAACAAAACCATTTAGTAAGTCGAAAGGCTGTTTTAATTGATGACTGATAGTGAGATTAGGTAATTCAGTAATATCATATTGAATTACACCTTTGCTGATTTTGCTATCTTCTAATGTTTCAGGTAACAGTTCCGTCGTCGTTGCAGCATTATTTACAGTACTTGATGCAATCTTCGGTGAGATGTGAGGAATTGAAATACGATCAAAGGGCTTTAATGCGATATATAACTCGTCTTTGTTTAAAAAGAGTTTCTTCGGTTCAAGTAATGGGCGAGTAAGATCGTAGCGTCTATCTTCATATCGGTAATCAACATCTAGCCAATATTGCTCAATTGCTTTATCAATATCGCCTGAAATTATCACTAAGGCATTTTCTGAAAGGTAATCACATAAAGTATTTGTTTGCTCGAAAAACAGCGGTAAATAATACTCAATACCCGCAGGCATAATACCATCGCTAACTTGATGATAGATTGATTCTTTATTAATTGGCCCTGTGAATAATTCACGATACTGTTGGCGAAATAAATTAATGCCTGCTTGATCGGTTGGAAACTCATGAGCCGGCAGTAGTTCAATGGTTGGAATTTTATCACTTGACCGTTGGTTTTCTGGATCAAACAAACGAATTTCATCAATTTCATCATCAAAAAAGTCTAATCTAAATGGGGTGTTACTGCCCATCGGATAAAGATCTAAAATTGCGCCACGTGCTGAAAATTCACCATGTTCCATTACTTGGTCAACATAGCGATAGCCACTGGCTTCAAGCTCTTGTCTGAGTTGATGAAGATCTTTTTTATCGCCTTTTTTAATGAGTAAACTATTACTTTCAAGATATTGTTTTGGTGCAAGTTTTTGAATTAATGTTGAAACAGGCACAATTACGATACCTTGTTTCATTCGAGACAGTTGATATAACGTTGCTAACCGCTGAGAAATAATATCTTGATGCGGTGAAAATGTGTCGTAAGGCAATGTTTCCCAATCAGGAAATAAACAAATTGAAAGGTCATTATCACGGTTGATGCTGAACAGTTCTTGCTCTAAACGAATAGCCGAAGGTGTGTCATGAGTAATTAGTAATATGGGTTTTTCAGCTTGTTTCGCTGCTTGATAAATCGCAATGGTGCTACTTGAACCAAGTAGGTTATGCCAAGATTTTTTGTCCGCAGATTTTCCTCGTCGAGAAGTTAAAACTGGGGAATATAGGTGATGTAATTTACTCATGGATAGTTTCGTTTTTATACTTTGTTATTGTTTATTTTTTTTATTTAGGCGTAACGTTTCATTATCAGCTGACGTGATAGTGCTATGGCACATGATAACATGCGTAAATGTAAAGTTGCGTAATTTTAACTTGAAAATAATGGCTAAAAAGCAGCCTTTTTATAGAATAAGTGTTTTCATTAAACTTTAGTTAGAATGAGAGTATACTTACGGGATAGGAAAATTTTCCAGAACAAGCTGTTTTAATTAGGAGTCCTTAGTGACCAATAATGATGTTTTACGCCGTATTCGCTATACCTTTAATTTACGTGATGAAAAAATGGTCGCGATCTTTGCTCATGCTCATTGCAAAGTCACTGAGTTGCAAGTACAAAATTGGTTAAAAAAAGATGATGACCCTGCAATGGTTGAAATTATCGATGTTGAATTAGCGAGTTTTTTAAATGGTTTTATCATTGAAAAACGCGGTAAACGAGAAGGCGAACAACCTAAGCCAGAAAAAACATTAACGAAAAATATTATGTTGATGAAGTTAAAAATAGCACTTCAACTTCAAAATGACGATATTGTTGATTTGTTAGCAAGCACTGGCTTTACGCTTGGAAAATCTGAGTTAACGGCGTTTTTTAGAAAACCTGATCATAAAAACTATCGTCATTGTAAATCGCAATTTTTACGTAATTTTTTACAGGCTTTTCAAGACAAACACCGTAAACCTTATACACCTAAAAAGAGTAAAAGTAAGCCTGCTGTCTCAGAAGAAACTACAGAAGAATATAATGATGTTGTTGATACGTCTTATAAAGCAGCCCGAGCTAATGCCAGTAAAATGTATGTAAACCCAAATGCGACTAAATCGGATGATAAAAAATCATCGCGTAAAGTATTAAAATTAAAACCTGAAGATATTTATAAAAATAGTTAATGACTCAACAAATTATACCTTTTATCAGTCAGTTAGCGCTTAATGAACAAGTAGAGTGGATTGAGCGCTTAAATGGCTTTTTGGATCTGCAAGACACTAATATATCAATTGATATTAAATCGATTACCGAATCAACTAATACTAAATCAATTACCGAAAATGGCGATTATCATATAGCTAATTATAAAGTTGTATTGGCTGCTACATTGTCTTCTTCAGAAAAGTTAAAGTGTAAAATTGCTATTGTTGCTAATCCTGAACCAGAAGTGTTAGCTGATTTTCCTAAGCTTATTTGGATTCAAAGCCTTTGGGCTGGTGTCGAACGGTTAATCGCTGAAATACCATCTCCTTCATTTGAAATTGTGCGTTTGGTTGATCCCTGTTTAGCAAAAACTATGGCAGAAGCTGTTGTTGCCTGGAGCTATTATTTGCATCGCGATATGCCGTTGTATATGTCTCAACAGCGCAGCCAACAATGGCAGCAGCATGAGGTTACATTATCGAATGATCGAACTGTTGGTATTTTAGGTTTAGGAGAGCTAGGACAAGCAAGTGCTGATAAATTAGCATTAAATGGTTTTAATGTACTTGGATGGAGTCAGCAACAAAAAGCATTAGAGGGTATATCCTGTTTTAATGGGCTTGATGGATTAAATCATGTCATTTCCCAAAGTGATATTATTGTTGTTTTATTGCCGTTAACTGAAAAAACAACGGGGTTATTGAATCGCGATTTATTTTCTAAAATGAAATCTGGTGCTGGGATCATTAACTTTGCTCGAGGAAAAATTATTGATCATGCTGATTTAGTGGCTGCTTTAAACGAAAAAATAATTTCTCATGCGGTGTTAGACGTTTTTGTACAAGAACCATTACCTGAAGATAATAGCTTGTGGCAACATCCTAATATTACTGTTTTACCTCATATTTCAGCACCAACTAACCGTGATACAGCTTGCAAAATTGTTATAGATAATATCAAAAATTATTTTTTAACCGGAAATATTCCCGCCTCTGTCGATTTTAAAAAGGGATATTAGTTAATAATAACCTTACAAAAACGAAGGTTGATTTAAATCAAAGCTAAATATTATTTGAACGATAAAATAGCGATATTACTTACCTAACTTAAATATAATTATGACTGAAAAACCTATCGTTTATTCGTGCTCTGGCTGTTCTAATGTTGCTCGTATTGCTCATGATATTGCATTAAACCTAGATAGTGATGGCATCGCTGAAATGTCGTGTGTTTCAGGAGTTATTGGTAATGTTGCTCCTGTTAAGGCAATTGCTACTTCGGGTAGAGATATTATTGTAATTGACGGCTGTGATCTGGCTTGTACTAAAACATGTTTGATGAATGCTGATGTCGATATTTCACAGTATTTCGTGATCACTGATTTAGCAATAGAAAAACGTGATAAATGGCAAGACTCTTTAACTGAGAACAGTAAAGCGATGGTGCATATTTATGGCGAGTTATCTAAACACGGCATTAACTTTACTAATGCTTAAAGTTTTTAATCAGTAACAGTTAAGCCAATAAACTTGTTCTCTACTAAAACTTCGCTATGATAATGTTTCTTTTTAAAGGAATAAGAAATGTCGAAGTTTTTTAATTTTTTAGCTAATATCTTCTTCCCTGTAAGATATGTACTTGTATTTAGCTGCTTTATTTCATTTTTTTCAATTGTTTATTTATTGATTTTCTCATCAATTAAAACCCAAGATTTTTATTTACCCCCACTTTTTTTGTTGTTCCTTTGGGGGGGATTACTGTTTGTACTTTGTCACAGTTTCCATGGTGAGCTTGATTCAGATAAAACAGCAAAACTTCTAATTAAGGAAAAAGCAGGGTGGTTTTGTCGATTAAAGCAAAAGCTAATAAATATATTGTTTTGGATGTATAGTCTTATTTTTATTGGACTTGTTTTAATTTCTTTGCATTTAACATTAAAAATTATAACGCTGTAAATATTATGAAAGCATCAGGTGTTGTGACTAAAATATTTGCTGATGACTTGAAAGGCAGCAAACATCAACGATTTACATTACTTTTAAGTAATCAGAAAACAGTGTTAGTTATACATAATATTGATATTGCACCTAAAATAAATAATTTACATATAGGTGATAGGGTTGAGTTTTTGGGAACATATCAATGGAATAAACTTGGTGGAATGGTGCATTGGACACATCATGATCCTCATGAAAAACATTCAGCTGGTTGGTTAAAACATAAAGATAAACTCTATCAATAACTTTGAAATTTTACTTGCTGTGATCTAGTAAAGCGCCTAACCTTAATTTTACTTCAATAATAAATAATTTTAAAAAGAGTAGCTTATGCGATTTTTATCTCGACGATTAGTGATGCCCAATGACTTGAATTATGGCTACTCATTATTTGGTGGCAGAGTATTACAATGGATTGATGAAGAAGCGGCAATTTATGTTATTTGTCAACTTGAAACCAATTGCCTGGTGACTAAACACATAGGCGAAATCAGTTTTGAAGCGCCAGCTATGCAGGGAGATATTGTTGAATTTGGTTTAGAAACTAAGCAAGTAGGTAATTCTTCTATTACCGTTACATGTTTAGTTCGTAATAAAGTCACTAAAAAAACGATCTGTTTAGCGGATGATATTGTGTTTGTTAAAGTTGACCCTGAAACACGTCAGCCTGTGCCACATGGAAAAACGCTTGAAATGCTGGTACAACAAACTATTGATGAAGTGAAAACCCTCAACCTTTAATCTCTATCACTACTCCTTTTTAAACGATGTTTTTGCTAACTTTAGCTCAGTTGGCCAATTATACAGACTTTATGTGTGTAACTATTACTAGCTAATTAGTAGGCCAGCAAGCTACTAAAGCCCGAAGTAAACAAGTACTAAGCATGAATTATTCATAAATTATTACATTTATAGTTAGGTTAAAATTTGCTCTTGGTGTGTTGGTGATATATAACACTAATAACTGTTTGTATTTTCATCACAGGAAAAATGCTATGACAACTCAATGGGATGCTGATAAACCAATTTATCTTCAGCTTTATCAGCAAGTATTAACTCGAATACTCGATGGTTACATTAAAGAAGGTGAAGCTTTACCTTCTGTGAGAAAGGTAGCCTCGCAATATCAAATTAATCCTATAACTATATCGAAGGCGTATCAAATGTTGCAAGACGAACAAGTGGTTGAAAAGCAAAGAGGTAAAGGGCTTTTTGTTAAGCAAGGAGCACAAGAAAATATGCTAGAAAGGGAACGAGAATCTTTTTTAACACAGCAATGGCCACAAATCTTACAACAAATAACACGATTAAACTTATCAGCAGAGCAGCTTTTATCAACAGATAAGGGAGAGAAATAATGTCGCAATTAATTTCTATTTCTAATTTAAACAAAACTTATGGTGATAAAAAGGTAGTTTCAGATATTAGTTTATCAGTGCAACCTGGGCAAATACTCGGTTTGGTTGGCCCAAATGGAGCAGGTAAAACAACGTGCTTACAGGCTATGCTAGGTCTGGTTAATTATGATGGTGATATTGATATTTTAGGTTTTAACCCTAAAACTCAGCGGGAAAAAATGTTGGAAGACGTTGCATATATTGCCGATGTTGCCGTATTACCTAAATGGCTAAAAGTTGAACAAGCACTTACTTACATGGCGGGAATACATCCCAATTTTAGTCGTAATAAAGCCGAAGGTTTTTTAGCTAAAACTAATATTTCACTCAAAAGTAAAGTAAAGCATTTATCGAAAGGCATGGTGACACAGCTACATTTAGCGCTCATTTTAGCCATTGATGCCAAAGTATTGATACTAGATGAACCAACGTTAGGTCTTGATATCCTCACTCGTCGTCAATTCTATACACATCTTCTTGAAGATTTTTACAATGAAGAAAAATGCATCATAGTCACTACGCACCAAATTGAAGAAATTGAACACATATTAACGGATGTCGCTTTTATTCAAGAGGGTAAGTTAGTGCTTGCTGAGAGTACCGATAATATCAAAGAGCGCTTTAAACTGGTTTCTGTCACTCATGAACAAGTTGAGCAAGCGAAAGCGTTAAAGCCACTTTTTGCTAATAGTTTGATGGGACTAACGATGATGCTATTTGATAATGAAAAAGGTGAAGATTTACATCAATTTGGTCAAATTAGCTCACCCAGTTTGGCGGATATTTTTGTTGGCGTAATGGCTAAGGAGATTTACTAATGAATACCTTACAATTAACGACAAGTATTAAAAGAGAACTATGGGAATATAAGAAAATATTTCAATGGATACCTATTTCTCTAGCGGTATTACTTGTTTGCTCTCCATTTATTGGATACTTATTAAGTGATTTATCTAGCGGGCAGTGGTTAATCAGGTTTGAGCGAATATCTGAGTTATCTAATACTGAGCACTTCTCTCAAATAGTGTTTGGTTTCATTTCAGTATTATTTGTCCCCTTCGTTATTATTTCTGGCATCGTACAGCTTTATTATTTTATTGCTTGCCTTTTTGATGAACGACGTGACTTATCTATTTTGTTTTGGCGTTCATTACCGGTTTCTGATGCAATGAATATTGGTGTAAAACTACTTGTAGGTGCATTGGTTCTACCTGGTATATTCTTATTGGCAGCCACTGCGACACTATTCGCTTTTCTCATTATTATTTTTATCGGCTGTATAATATTGTCTTTAGGTTA